>CAMHFM010000171.1 GCA_946184595.1 uncultured Azospirillum sp. | reverse complement strand
CATTCCGATTATACGACTTTAATTGACGGTTCCGATGATGAATTGATAGATGTCAATTTTCAAAACGATTTGGAACAAATACTTAAAGCTATTAAAGGCTAGAATCAGTATAAATTTGACTATCTTCAGGGATATCTTTACCAATTCCCCGCTTAATATCTTCGTATTTGACGAAGCCCATTTCTCCATTGTCAATCATAACACGAGCCCACTTTTCATCCGGAGTAAATCCTGTTAAACGGACGGTTGTTCGTGCCGGAAGTTCTTTTAAGACATCAAAATTGTCATCCGGTCCGTACATAACTCGGCAATCTTTGGTTAAATGATACAGATTTGATAAATCTTCCGTATTAACAGGGATTGAAACAACTTTTGAAACGACTAAGTCATCGACGGTGCTTCCACCACCATTAAATCGAACTTCCTGAAAATAATTAATTTTATCGCTTGAATGCCAAAGTTTATTAAATTCTTCAATAGACATAACCCTTGTACTTCCGACGATGCATCCTGCAATCAATAAACAGATGGGAATAATGGATTGCACTGCTCTAAAACTGTTTTTGCTCCACTGCGGATAGATATAATCTCTTTGATAAGGAAGACTTTTCATAAACTCTTCAACTAAAAACTTCGCCTTAGGAATGGCATAACGCAAAGCTAAACGCCCGCAAGCATGAGCCTCATCATATCTTTGCTCTTGAGCATAAGCTAACATATTATGTGTCAATAACGTGAAATTTCCGCTGTAATCTGATAAAACTTTTTCATAATTAATCATTAAGGCTTTGAGATTTTTTGCTATACCGCTCAAACTCCACCAACCTAGCAACCAGTTATGGACAGATGTCTTTAAAGTTAATTGTTTGGCTTCTTTATAATTGCAAATTTCCTGAACTTCTTCTTCCGAATGTGTCAAAATTTTGCCTGTTTCCTTATATAATTTTATATGTCGTAAATCAATTTCTTCATTTCCGATACGAGATGTATAAATCTTTAAATTATTCATATCCGGAAAATGCGCTTCATCATACGCATAGGAAAGCAAATCATATTTTAATCGACTTTCCGGCTCCTTTAAAATATTATAAGCAACTGAAATTTTTTGAAATCTTTCCGGTGCACTCTCGTCTGTATTTCGATCCGGATGCCACCTCTTTGCAAGCAGGTGATATTGTTGTTTAATTGTTTCCGCACCGGCATCCGTTGGGATTTCCAATGCTTCATAATATCCTAAAGAATCACCTTGCATCATATGAACAGTCCTCGTGCTAATACATTGTCATCAGTATTATTTTCACTGATTTTTATAAAATTTTCCTTAAGATTAATTTTTATATTCCCAACATACTGTACGTCATTGAGCGTTTGTTTAAATATTCTCATAATATTTGTATATAAATCATCTTCAATATAACGAGCGGTACGAATGATTAAATCAAAGCGGCGATCTTTGGCAAATGAAAAACCATCAAATTGGAAAGCCCCTAATTGCGTAAAATTCGTATCGACAATAAATCTTGTCCCGAATTTTTCTTTCGGCGTATTATCATTATCTTCTTCGTCCGGATATTGTTTAATAGCTAATCTGATTTGTTCCATATGATTTTCAACATAATAAGGAATTTCGATAACGCGCCAGAGAGGAGATTGACGATTATTTCCTTGTAATGTATTTTGCAATTCCGTTAAGACAGCTTTTCCGGCATCACCTTTATTTTCAAGTTCTGTCACAATATCGTTTCCTAACCAGTGCCGTATATCATTTTTTACTGCGGCTTTGGTAAACGCTACCATATTTTGAAGCATATTTTCATTATCTGCCGGAAGTTTAGCCGTTATTTTTTCATAAAGTTGAGGATTATCAATTTCTAACTTTTTTATACTTTTTAAAATATTATCTACCGAAGAAGTCGGCAAAGCTTGTTTTGAGGAACCTGTGTTCATAATATCCGTTATTTCTAGTTCCACAAAAGTTTCTTCGGGCAGAGAGATTGGTATTTCGGGATGAATTATTCCTAACGGAGAAGAAAATCCATCTTCCGTCACCGTTGCCGGAATAAGTTGTCCTCTTACTTGCTGTAATTCCCTGCTTAAATCTGCCACAGTATTTTGAATAATATTTTCAATTTGAGTTCGCGGCGCATCAGATAATTTGATAGATAGCTCCCCCAAGCTCTCTTTTACTTTTTGCTGAATCGGTAGAATTTCTGTTTGTATATTTTTTGTTGCTTCTTGCGATACATTTTTAATTTGGACTTTAACTTCTATTTGTTGTAATGCTTTCTGTAATTCGCTTTGCTGTTCTGATGTTAGAGAAAATTCATTTAAGAATGGTTTGGCGATGTCATTTAATTTTATATTTTGCAACGGAATATTTTTAGTACCAGTCAAATCTTTAACAATCACTGCTGATTGTTCTGTTATTGTTGATATTTTTCCTTCCTGACGCAAATATGTGCTAATCGGTTTACCGTTGATTGCTTTAATATCTAGGGCTAA
>CAMHFM010000170.1 GCA_946184595.1 uncultured Azospirillum sp. | reverse complement strand
CTTGTCTATTGGAGTATAAAAAGAAAAAAGTAAAAATTAGGACAGTAATCATGGTGCTCAAAAGAAAAGACGGAATTAAAATATATGATACGGCAGATTTTGAAGGAATGCGCAAAGCAGGGCGTTTGGCTGCCGAATGTTTGGACTACATTACCCCTTATGTTAAAGTCGGTGTTTCAACGGGAGAATTAGATGAGCTCTGTCATGAATTTATAGTCTCTCATAATGCAATTCCTTCTTGTCTTGGGTATCATGGGTATCCTAAAACGGTTTGTATTTCTATCAATCATGTTATATGCCACGGTATTCCGAGCTTTGAGCGTAAACTCGTCAACGGCGACATGCTCAATATCGATGTAACCGTTACGTTAGATGGTTGGTTCGGGGATACCAGTCGTATGTATATTGTCGGTAAACCTTCTATAAAAGCTAAGAGATTATGTGATGTGACCTATGAATGTATGATGCGTGGTATTGATGTTGTCAAACCTGGCGCTCATTTCGGAGATATTGGGGCTGTCATTGCCGAATATGCCCATAAATACGGTTATTCTGTTGTTGATATGTTCTGTGGACACGGAGTCGGAAAAGTATTTCACGATGCCCCGAACGTTATGCATATTGCTAAAGCCGGAACAGGGCCGATTATGGAAGAGGGGATGATTTTCACTATTGAACCGATGATAAATACCGGCGGACCGGATGCTTTAATCCTTCAAGACGGTTGGACAGCTGTTACCAGAGATAAATCCTTATCAGCGCAATATGAACACTCTCTTGCTGTCACTAAAGACGGATTTGAGATTTTTACTTTATCGCCTAAAGGATTAGATAAATATCCTTATAAAATAGATTAGATTTCATTATTACAATTGAAATTTTGTTTAATCTGAGCAATATCCATTTGTCTCGGATTCATACGTTTTTCAACACCATGAAATGCATAGTTTAAAAAGTAATATAATCTTTTATAAGCGGGGAGATTTCTTTCCTCCCAATATCGACGTAATGTATTTTGGGCCATATTAAATTTATTACGACTGAGCTGATTTGAGCGAACGCGATATAAAGTTAAAACTTCATCCAAACCATGAAATGCTTGGCCTTTGCGCATAAAATGCATCCATACACGAGCGTCCTCACATAAACGTCGATCATTTGGAAAAAAGATACTAGGAATTTTCTCTCGATCAATCATAACCGAAGATAGTCCAATCTGTGTTGTTTTCATATACAAAGGAAGATCGACATAATCATCAACACTAACTTTTCCTAATGACATAACATTACCACGGCTATTGATAAAAGCATAAGAGGTATGCGATAAACCATATCCATTATTTTTCATAAAAGAAATTTGTTTTGATAGTTTCTCCCGCGACCATAAATCATCAGAATCTAAAAAAGCAAGGAAACGTCCTTCAGCCTGAGATATTGCAAAATTGCGGCAAGCGCTGACGCCTTTATTTTCATCTTGATGAAAAATTTTAATTCGAGGATCTTCACCGGCTAATCGATAAGCTTCATCAAGGGAGGAATCTGTTGATGCATCATCAATAATCAACATTTCCCATTCTGGATAAAGCTGATTTTCTACTGAATGAACAGTATGCTTCAAAAACTTCTGGCAATTATATAAAGGAACAATAATTGAAACTTTATCCATAATGTCAAACCTTGGTAATCATATTCGGCAATATAATATATGATTTTAAGTAAATGGTCAATAAAAAATAGACAAAAAACGGTTTTATAAATTTGATTTTTACAGTTGTTGACATTCAGTCATATTTATAATAAAAAAGAAAGGAATTTCTACAAGAGGACAGGGCATGAAAAAACTTTTAATTTGTATTGGTCTTGCTTTAATGCTATCTGCTTGTGGCAGTGACCACATTATTCGTTTTAATCTTAATCAACAACAAAATGCAAATATTCAACCGTCATATAGAGGTAAAAGCCACTTTTTCTTATGGGGAATGTGGCAAAAGACAGATTATAATCTGGCCAATCTATGTCCTATGAGAGGGATTAATGCTATAGATACTCATTGGACATTGTATGATTCCTTGATGAATGGTTTTACCATGGGAATTTATGCGCCGGAAAGTTTTTCGATTTATTGTAATTAATTCTGAAATCTTTATTTAAGAGCATAACAATATGTGTTGTTATGCTCTTTTTTTTAAGCCTCTTTAGAATTTTTGCTATTAGCTTTTAATTTTCTTAAGTCAGAACGAAATTCAATGATGAGTATAGCTAGCCAAAACAGGAATATTATCGTCACGACGTCATCACACATCCGATCTTTAATAATATCAATAAGAGCGAAAATATAACCTTGTTCGGTTGTCACAAAAAGCATTGCCGTTTCCCATGCAAACATAGAAAATCGTTTATTCATAATTGGAATTAAGTTATTATTTTCATCATAAATAATACGACGAATACGTTTTGTTTTGTATGCAAAATATTTTATTATGAAGACAAAAACACAAATAAATATTTGCAA
>CAMHFM010000169.1 GCA_946184595.1 uncultured Azospirillum sp. | reverse complement strand
GTTCTGTCGTAGTTGTTGACCCTGCCGGATAAACATATTTTGCCATGACATCAACATCAAAAAACATTAATAACGCAATTAAAAAAAATATCTTTTTCATGTCAAATCCTAATAAAAATTTTCACTATCTTTAGGAATAAAAGCACTGGCGCGCATATCAATAATTTTTCCGTTATCTAAAGTAACTTTTCTATCCATTTTATTTGCCAACTCAAAATTATGAGTAGCAATTAAAGCAGACAATCCCGTTTCTTTAACTATAGTCACTAATTCTGCAAAAACAATATCTGATGTTTTAGGATCCAAATTTCCCGTCGGTTCATCTGCCAAAAGCAATTTCGGCGCATTAGCCAAGGCACGAGCAATTGCCACTCTCTGTTGTTCTCCTCCGGATAAAGCTGCCGGACGATGTTTTAATCTTTTCTCTAAGCCTAAACGGCATAAAAGCCATTTTGCTTTTTCTTCCGCCTCTTTTAGCTTTTTACCTGCAATTAATTGCGGTAAAACAACATTTTCTAAAGCATCAAAATCACCTAATAAATTATGATATTGATAAACAAAACCCAAATAATCACGACGAAGTAATGTTCTCATAATATCATTAAGTTTACTACACTTTTGCCCATTTAAATAAATTTCACCTTTTGTCGGTTGTTCTAAGAGACCGGCAATTTGTAACATCGTAGATTTACCTGATCCCGATGGTCCGAGCAAAGCCACAACTTCTCCGGCTTGAATATCTAAATCAATACCGCGCAAAACTTCCAAATTTTGAGACCCTTGCTTAAAAGACTTTGTAATTTTTTTAAGCTCTAATACAGGAACCGATTTATTCATAACGTAAAGCCTCCACCGGATCAAATTTTGCAGCACGATAAGCCGGATAAATTGTTGCCAAGAAGCAAAGTAACAAAGAAATCACGACAACCATTGTTACTTCTAACATATCAATTTTTGCCGGCAGATGCGATAAGAAATAAATTTCTGCCGAGAATAAATCTCGTCCAGACATAGCCTCTAAGCCATGACGAATAGCTTCGATATTATCACAGAAAAGAACGCCTAATACTAATCCCAAAATCGTACCAACTATACCGATAAACGCACCATCCATAAAGAATATGCGCATAATCATACCTTTTGTTGCCCCCATTGTTCGTAAAACAGCAATATCACGTCCTTTATCTTTAACCAACATAATCAAACCGGTAATAATATTAAATGCCGCAACAATAATAATCAGCGTCAAGATTAAGAACATAACATTTCGCTCAACATCTATAGCATTAAAAAAGGCAGCATTACTTTGCTTCCAATCATAAACATAGGCTCCATCACCGACACTTTCAACAATAGCTTGCCGAACCTGAGGCATATATTTACCATCTGTTAATGTCACATCAATATGAGTAACGGCATCACCCAAACCAAAATATTTCTGAGCAGCTTCCAGCGGTAAAAAGATTGTGCTGGCATCATATTCATACATACCGACATCAAACGAACCGATAACACGATAAGATTTCATCCGAGGAACTGTCCCAAAAGCAGTAACTTTTCCGTTTGGAGAAATTAAAGTAATCTCATCACCTGAAACAATTCCCATTTTTTGTGCCAAACGATAACCTATAATAGCAACATTGTCTTGAAATTCAGACATATCAATATATTTAACACTATTTTTCAAAACATCTTTTTTTAGCAAATCCTCTTTTGTAATACCACGAATCATAGCCCCTTCTGCAGCTTTTCCTGCTGTTACTAAAAGCTGATTTTGCACCATCGGAATGACTGTTTGTACTTTATCAAACGAACTGATTTCTTTCATAGCCTGTCGGTAATTATTAAACGGATATCCGGCAATAGAAGTAATTCCGATATGCCCGTCTATACCCAAAATTCGACTTAACAACTCTTCACGAAAACCATTCATAACGGACATAACTATAATTAATGTCGCAACACCCAAGGCAATTCCTGTAAAAGCAAAACCGGTAATAACCGAGATAAAACCTTCTTTACGTTTTGCGCGAAGATATCGATAAGCAGCCAATCTTTCAAATTTTGAAAAAATCATAAATTACTCCCTATTCTTTCTCTTGATTTTATAAAAGATTTATTCTTTTTGACAACGACAAAGCAATGAATGTGTATAAAAAAGCCCTATCATTCTGATAAGGCTTTTTCCTTTTAATAATATTAAGCAGCTTCTTTGCTCATTAAACCTTCTGAAATCTGCAAATTAGTCATAATCATACTATCAATGGCCTTTGCATTAATATTACTCATATCTTTACCAACTTCAATCGTCTTAGCAGAAACATAATCAGCTAACTTAATCAGATTATTACATGTTTCTTTAGGTAAAAGATTTTCTTTTTGATCGGCTAAAGTCTTAATATATACCCACAATTTCATATTATTATCCAAAGCTTCAACCAAATCAGAAATATTTTGGTTTTCACGAGCATTAGATAAATCAATTGCACATTTCAACAATGAAAAAGATTCTTCTCTT
>CAMHFM010000168.1 GCA_946184595.1 uncultured Azospirillum sp. | reverse complement strand
AGAATAGCTTTCGTTAAAGGCGCTGTTTACAGCGCCTTTTTTATATCTATTTTAGATTTTAGAAAAATAAGAGATTCTACTGTTAATAATTTTATAACTAATCGAGGTCTATAGTATTACCATTGGATGTCGAAACCTAGAACAATGGTTGAATATTATGAGCAACAGAAAGACCCTTAATATCCTGAATACTATTATCAATGATGACTGTATTAAAGTCATGAATGAGATGGAAGAAGCCTCGGTTGATTTGATTTTTGCAGATCCTCCGTATAATCTTCAGCTTGGAGATGCTTTAACCCGTCCTGACAATTCTAATGTTAGCGGTGTTTATGAAGAGTGGGACAATTTTGAAAGCATTGCGGCATATGATGATTATACACGCCAATGGATGACCGCTGCTCGTCGCGTGTTGAAAGATGACGGAGCTATTTGGGTTATTGGCTCATATCATAATATTTTCAGAGTGGGGTACATATTACAAGATTTAGGATTTTGGATTTTAAATGATATTATTTGGAACAAAACTAATCCGATGCCAAATTTTAAGGGGACGCGCTTTACAAATGCTCATGAAACATTAATCTGGGCAGTTAAAAATCCAAAATCCAAATATACTTTTAATTATGAGGCAATGAAAGCCCTTAATGATGATGTGCAAATGCGTAGCGATTGGCAATTGGCATTGTGTACAGGTAAGGAACGCTTAAAAGGTAAAGATGGTAATAAGCTCCACCCGACACAAAAGCCAGAAAGTTTATTGTATCGTGTTATTATGTCATCATCTAATGTTGGTGATGTCATACTGGATCCATTCTTTGGAACAGGAACAACAGGAGCAGTCGCTAAAAAATTAGGTCGCCATTTTATCGGTATAGAAAAAGATGCAACTTATGTCGAAGGTGCGCAAAAACGTATTGATGAAGTCACGCCGGTCGAAAACGAATTATGTTTGGAGTATACCTGCAAAAAACGCCAACCGCGTATTCCGTTTGGTGCTGTTATTGAACGTGGTTTGTTGTCTCCTGGAGATATTCTGTATGATGCAAACAAAAAACATTGTGCAGCTGTTCGTTCAGACGGAACCTTAAAAAGTGAAACGATGGAAGGTTCAATTCACCAGGTCGGGGCTGCAGCGCAAAATGCAGCGGCTTGTAATGGTTGGGCATATTGGTATTATGAAGATAAAAAGCGTGGTCTGGTCAGTATTGATGAACTCCGTAAAGCTGTCAGAGAAGAACTTTATCCTGCCTTAATATAAAATATTTTAGACGTTTATATAGAATTTTATAGACAAAAAATTGTATTTGCGCTATAATCATCTACAAGATGAGTAATTTAAGGATAATAAAATGAGTAAAGCAAAAAAAATAGCTCAAGATGCTTGGAAACGCGCAAAAATCGCTATAATGGGTACAACAATGGCTGCTATCCCTACAGGAAGTCTTAATGCACAAGAGACCATGAAAACTGATGGTGCTTCAACAAATAATCAAGAATTATCATTAGAAGATTTAAAAAAATTCAATTTATCAGATTCAACTTTGGTCGGTGCCTTTGATGTCAAAGGCAATGATGAGGTTGCTCAAGAGGTTTTACAACCTAAAGAACGTATAACAACACCTGTCAACCAAGGACAAACTGTTTTTATAACACCCTCCGGTTATAAATTTGATATTCATGCCAATACAGAAACAGCACGTTATCTCGATTTAGGTAATATGAGGAAAGCTGTCATAGAAGAAGGTCAATATACAGTTAATGGTGAGAAAAAGTCGGGAATAATCGGAATAACAATTATACAAAAAAAAGTAGGAATAGGAAAATATGAGGTTTTATCACATTTAGGACTTTCTGAGGCTCAGCAAGCACAAACACAAGGAAATTACAGCTTAATGAGTGAAACGGCAAATAACTTAAAAACATGCGCTCAGAATCTGGCTGATTATGATGAAGGAAGACAATCTTTCGGAGAGAAAAAACTCGGCCTTGTAATGAAAAATATGAATAAATTAAGTAATGAAACAAAAAAAATTCAACAGGAACACCAAATGTTTTTGGTAACCGGAGAAAATTCTGCTTTACCAAGTTATGAAGCAGGAGCACAGTTTAGTAAAATTAGAAGAGTAAACGTTAATTTAGCAATGTCAAATAGTGAAAATAATCTATAATAATATTTTTAATCTAAAAAAGTAAAAATATTTATTAGAGGATATAACAGACAAGGTTTTCGCTTGACAAATCTTATTTTAATATTATTCTAAAATTGTCCTTGGTGCTTGCAGGGCTTATAAGCAGAGGACAAATATAAACTGAGCCGGTTTGATGAAATGAAATTATTTTATTTTGTTGGCGGCTCCTTGATAAGGAGTTTTTTTTATGAACAAATTCAAATTTATTAACTTTTTCTACTACTGGATGTCTTGCATCTTTAATATCTATTTTATTTTCTTTAGTAAATACTGGTCTAACATAAGAGTTTTCTTCACTTACAGTAGCAAAGCTACAAAGCATATCTATT
>CAMHFM010000167.1 GCA_946184595.1 uncultured Azospirillum sp. | reverse complement strand
GTCCTAATTTGTGCAACCAATCAGTCATTGTTTTTTTCTCCTTCTTCTCTTAATATTCGGGCCCTTTTTCTTCGAATATTGACCGGAATCTGAGGCATTTTTGCAGCAGGAGTGCCTTCTCTTTCGGAATAAGGAAAAACGTGAAGTTTTTGAATTCCGGCATCATAAACTAATTTGACGGTATTTTGGAACTGTTCATCTGTTTCGGTAGGGAAACCGCAAATAAAATCAGCACCAAATGTTGCTTCAGGGCGTTTTTGGCGAATTTTATTGCATAAATTGATAACGTCTTCTCTTTGGTGTCGACGTCCCATGCGTTTTAAAACCATATTATCGCCCGATTGAACGGAAAGATGAAAATGAGGATGAATGTTTTTATATTTTCCGATAAGAGAAATAAACAGGTCGTCAATAGCAGCAGGGTCAAGAGAACCAAATTGGAGAGATGGTAATTCTGGGATCTCTTCAAGAATTGTTTGAACCAGTTTACTGAAAGAAATATTTATTGTGTCAGAAACTATTTCATAAGAACAGATGTCAACACCGGTTAAGCAGATTTCTTTAAAACCATTTCGGACAAGTAAACGAATTTGATTGAGAATATCAGGTAACGGAACAGAACGATTTTTTCCTCTTGCATAAGGAACAATACAATAAGTGCAACGGTGATTGCATCCTTGTTGAATTTGAACGAAAGCGCGGTGGCGTCCTTCAAATCCGGTAATAATATATTTATCATAACCTTCATAAGTCATAATATCAGAAACGATAGTTTTATTTGCTTCTAAAGCCGAAATATATTTTTCAATTTCTGTTTTTTCTTTATTACCTAGAACAAGATCAACTTCCGGCATTTCTGAAAATTTAGAAGTTGAAACTTGAGCTGCACAGCCGGTAATAATGATTTTTGCTTGGGGGTTTTCTTTTTTTAATTTTCGAATCGCTTGACGACACTGGCGTTCAGCTTCGCCCGTGACAGCACAAGTATTGACAATAATAAGATTGTCATAATTTTTAAGTTTTTCTTTCATGACTTCGGCTTCGTAACTATTGATTCGACAACCGAAGCTTATTACTTCTACCATATATAAAATCCCCTTTGCAGACAATATAAGCCAAACAAAGGGGAATAGCAAATATTAGCGTTAAGTTTTTAAGTGTTATTTTGAAGAAATATAAGAGAGCGCTTTCTGGGTAAATTCTTCAATTTTTGCAGCGCTTTGGGCAAGAGCTTTATCTTCTTCAGGGGTAAATTCAGGGTCAAGTTTTCCTAAAATACCGTATTTGCCGATAATACAAGGGTGAGATAGGCAAATATTTCTGCTATCTTCAAAGGTCTTGTGAAAAATAGAAACATTTAAAACGGCATGTTCGTTTGATGATATAGCTTGGCAAATACGAGCTATTGCTCCGGCAATTCCATAAAAAGTCGCTCCTTTTCCTTCAATAATCGAATAAGCAGCATTACGAACCTGATTGTCAATTTGTTGTTTGATTTCAGTTGTAAATGGTTTGTTTATTTGTTTTGCTAAAGTTTCAACTTGTACGGTCCCGGCAACAGCACTGGACCAAATTAAAACTTCACTATCTCCGTGTTCTCCCATGACGCTGGCGTGAACAGATTTTGGTGAAACACTCAGATGATAGCCGAGCAGAGTTCGGAATCGGGCACTATCTAAAATTGTTCCACTACCAAAGACACGTTCTTGAGGAAAGTTTGATAGTTTTAAGGCAACAGCTGTCATAATATCAACAGGATTTGCCGCTATTAGCAGAATGCAATTTGGAGCGTTTTGTACAATTTGAGGAATAATATTTTCAAAGATTTTTACATTTCTTTCCAATAATGCAGTTCTTGGTTCTCCCGGTTTTTGATTTGCTCCGGCCGTGACAATGACAACTTTTGCTCCCTCCAAGTCTTTGTATGTCCCTGCTTTTATTTTTCCTGCATAAGAAAAAGGTGCAGCATGTGCAATATCTGCAGCTTCAGCCTCTGCTCGTTTTTCATTTGCGTCAATTAAAACGATTTTTCTGGCAATCCCTTGGATGAGTAATGCAAAGGCTGTTGCGCTGCCGACATTTCCGGCTCCGATAATACCAACTTTCATTTTTTTTCTCCTTTTTTATTTATATAGGGATATATAAGAATCTGTTTTATTTTTGCAATGCTTTTGAAATTTTGTTTGATATAAAAAGTTTCGTTTGCCATTGGAATCGTGTGAGAAATTTAATTTTTTACTCATCTGTATAGTCTGATTCATAAGTTGTTTCCGTAGTATCTTCATCTGCTTTGTCAGAAGTTGTGAAGAGATGCATTGCAGCAAAAAGTGTCAAAGTGTAAATAATAGTACGAATAAGTATTTTATAAAAAATATCCTTATGTGTTTTTATGATATGTATGAGTAAAGTTAAGAGGTCTTTCATGATCTATATGCTTGAAAATATTTTGGAGTTATTCGCTTAAAATACTTTCACCTTCGTCAGATGTTTCTTCTGGATTTTCTTCTTCAATGTCGTCGTTATTGGTTTCA
>CAMHFM010000166.1 GCA_946184595.1 uncultured Azospirillum sp. | reverse complement strand
CGTTAAAGCTAATGGTGTATTCAAATCATCACATAAAGCTTCGATCAGCCCTGAAGAAGGTTCAACTTCCTCTTTGATAATTTCTTTATTTTTCAATAAGGAATTATAGAATTTATCAAGTGTTGCTTTAGCATTTGATAATCCTTCAAAGGTAAAATTGAACGGTTGATGATAATGCGCGGTTAAAAATAATAAGCGCAAAGCTTCTGCCGGTGCTTTTTCCAAAACCTCATCAAGCGTATAAAAATTACCTAATGATTTTGACATTTTAACACCATCAACCATCAACATTCCGGCATGAACCCAATATCTTGCAAATTTAGAATTCGGGAAAGCACACATAGATTGTGCACACTCATTTTCATGGTGCGGAAAAATTAAATCATTACCACCGCCATGAATATCAAAATCAGTTCCGAGCAATTGTGAACTCATTGCCGTGCATTCCAAATGCCACCCCGGACGCCCGTATCCCCATGGACTATCCCAACCGGGTTGATCAGCATCGGAGGGTTTCCATAAAATAAAATCTGCCGGATTTTTCTTATAATCAGCCACATCAATTCTGGCACCGGCAAGCATTTCTTTCATTGAACGACCGGATAAACTTCCATATCCCGGCATTGAATCAACTGAAAATAGGACATGCCCTTCTGCCTCATAAGCATGGCCATTTTCAAGAAGCTTTTTGACAATTTCTATCATCTCTTGAATATAATCTGTTGCACGAGGACGTGCATTTGGTTCCAGATTACCAAGTTTCTTCATATCGGCAATATACCAATTATAAGTTTCTTCGGTGATTTCACGAATAGGTTTTCCCGTCTCTTTATGTTTATTCAAAATCTTATCATCAACATCTGTAATATTGGATACATAAGTGACATGATCTTTTCCATAAACATAACACAAAAGACGGTATAAAACATCATAAGATACTGGTGTTTTACCATTTCCTAAATGAGCACGATCATAAACTGTCGGACCACAGACATACATTCTGACATCATTTTCATCTAATGGCATAAATTTATCTTTACGTCTGGTTAACGTATTGCTCAAATATATATCGTGCATTGTGATCCCCTCTATAATTATGCTGCTTCACCTTTAAGGCGCTTAAAGGCTTTTTCGCGGCCAATTAACGGTAGCAATAATTTTAATTCTGGCCCGTTATCTAAAGCTGTTAAAGCTTTACGAATGGGATGGAATAATTCTTTTCCTTTTTTACCGCTCTTGGTTTTAACTTCATTCATCCATTGATTAAATGTTTCTTCCGTCCACGGCTCTTGAGGCAAAACATCAGCAGCTTCATTAGTTAAAGAAACGTCTTCAAGTATAGGCTGAACATTTTGATTACAGATTTTTTCCCAAACATGAATATCTTCAACAGTCGTCAAGTTTGCTTTAACAACATTCCAAAATTCTTCTTTGACATTCACACGAGATTTAACATTTTCATACGGCATACCATGAACTAAACGCGTATTAAAATGTTTTAACTCTTCTTCATCAAATTTCGGTTGAGCTCGTCCGATTTTCGAAAAATCTAACGTTTTTGCCAAGCTCTCTAAATCATAAAACGGCTCTATAGCTTCTGATGTTCCCAATTTGGCTAAGAATGAACTGATAGCCATTGCCTCAACACCTTCTGCGCGCAAATCACTGACACCAAGTGAACCAAGACGTTTTGACAATTTTCCTTCTTTACCGGTTAATAACGGTAAATGCGCAAATGTCGGGCATTGGCCACCCAAAGCTTCAAACATTTGAACTTGCGAAGCTGTATTGGTCACATGATCTTCACCACGAACGATATGCGTAATACCAAAATCAAAATCATCAATAACTGATGGTAAATGATATAAAAAGCTTCCGTCTTCGCGAATGATAATCGGATCGCTTAAATTCTCGGCTTCATATTTAACTTCGCCGCGAACCATATCCTGCCACTTAATTTCTCCCGGCAATAATTTAAAACGATAGTGTGGTTTACGCCCTTCTGCCTCAAAACGAGCGATATCTTCTGCTGTATATGTTAAAGCCTGTCTGTCATAAATCGGAGGCAAGCCTTTTGCCATTAAACGTTTGCGTTTAAACTCTAATTCTTCTGGCGTTTCATAACAAGCATAAATTCTGCCTTCCGCCTTAAGTTTTTCAGTTACTTCGTTATAGCGGTCAAAACGTGCTGACTGACGAGCTTCCTCACTCCAAGTCAATCCCAACCAAACTAAATTATCACGGATAACATCTTCATATTCTTTTTTAGAACGAACTTTATCCGTATCATCTATACGGAGCATAAATTCTCCACCTAACTTTTTTGCCCACAACCAATTAAACAATGCTGTACGAGTATTGCCAATATGCATAAAGCCTGTCGGACTCGGGGCAAATCTAACTTTGATTTTACTCATGTCAAAATTCCACTTTATTTTTATTTAAACTAAAGCAGATAATATAAACTTTATATTATAAATTCAAGGAGTTTTTTTTAGTATTCTGCCTGGTGAAGCTTTTCTTCAACCGTACGCTCTGCTGCTTCGGTAATATCTC
>CAMHFM010000165.1 GCA_946184595.1 uncultured Azospirillum sp. | reverse complement strand
AAATAAGTAAAAGTCTTGATGGCATTAAATCTGCAGCAGCAAAAGCCGAATCTTTAGTACAGAATATGACTCAAATGGCTAATTTATCTAATTTAACTCAGGGAATAGGTCTAAAGGGCAGTTTGAGCTTGAAGGGTATTACTGATGATCCGGGTGAATCTATGAACGCGATTATCAAAAATAATTTCTATGAGAAAAATGAAGAAGAGTCGAGTAAGCGTAATGGTGAAATTATTCGCTACCGCCGCCAAATGGCCATAGAAGATACCGCAGATGTTTATGCAACAGCTATTAGTGTCTTGAGTGAAGATGATACATTACAAGATACAATTAAGGAATTTGAGGAAAAAGCCTCAACAGCAGAGACAGAACAGGGTATGTTGCAATTAGATATGAAGATCAAGGTTGAACAAATGAACCAACTTCTTAAATTTGCAAGATTAATGCTGATAGAATTAAAGATGGAGACAGCTAAAGATATGGTTTATCTCAATAGAAGATTGAACAATTATGATAAAGATGTTTTGGTCTTTAGTCTTGACGATTATAAATTTGAAAAACAAAGCTTCTTAAGCAGTCTCAAAGAAAAAGCCGGAAAAGCCAATGATTTATTAGGAAAAATAGGCGGTTTGGCAGAAAAAGCCAGTAGCATAACAGGCTCAAGCGGTTTAGGTAACGTCAGCAACGCTATAAATCAAGCCGGTAGTATAACCGGAAAGATAAGCGGCTCAACAGGCATCGGACTATAAGGCAAGGAGGACAAAGAGATGAGAAAATTAAAGATATATCTGCTTGCTATTCTTACAGTATGCTTTTTATCCGGTCCGGTGAAAGCTTTCTTACCACCATGTCCGGTATTGCCGCCATGTCCGGATATTGATGCCGGAACCGATGTTCAGGAAGTTTTATCTGCGGTTCAAACTCAAGCCCAAAATATTCAAGCACAGATGACGGCTTATATGCAGCAAATAAACCAACAAGCTAAGGCAATGTTTGATTCATATATGGATAAAGCAAAAGCCTTTGTTGGTGGTATTTATAAAAATGCCAGAAAAAAAGCTTTAGCCGGTGTTAAAGAGTTGAAAAAATCAAAAATAGCTAAAGATACGGATCCAATGTCTGTTCAAGAAGCAATGTATAAATTATTCTTCCAATATCCGGTTGATTGCCAAGATAAGAACAAACCTGAAAATGTTGATATTTGTAGAGGATATCAAGATAAGGCCAAAGAATTCCATCAAGATAAGGTTATTGAAATCTATACATTAGCAAGACAAATGGAAGCAGACTTGGAAAAGCTGGAGCAAGCGGTTAAAGATATTGATGAAAAGACCCAAGAAAACAATGAAGATGCTTTAACAGCATGGACAAACTCATATAATACTTATCAGACACTATCGTCAGTTCTTAAACTGATCCAAGAGTTGGAGGCCTTACGGTTGCAATATATTGCAGCTCAGGCGATAGGTTCTGAGTCTGTAACGCCATCTCATCCTGTATCAAAAGACAAAAAGGCAATGAACGACTATTTTGTGGAAGATAACATCAAATTAGCAGCTTCTTTCGCTAATAAAAGCACAATTTCCTTTGCTGAAGTAACAGATGATGAAGAAGAGTTAGATTATGGAAATCGTCTCAAATTTGTTGAAACACCGGCAGATTTGAAAGATCCGTATGCTGATAACCGAGAAAATCTGGCTTTGTTGGCAAAAATTACAGAAGCCAATAATTATCTAAAAGAAGCAGTCGAAATGCATAACTACATTTTGAATTTGCCTTCTTATAAAGCGATATATAAGAACTATCAGAAAAACATAAAAATACACCAAGCCGCAATAGATGCTATTAAAAGAACAGAGCAATGTGCTATCAGATATTACGGGGAGATGTATGAAAACCCAGCAAAAATGTGGAATGGTAATTTGAGCGAAAATTACATTACAAATTATGATTTGCGTAAAGGTATTTCCGGATGGGCCGTAAAAGCATTGATTTTAGCAAAAGCAGAAGATACAGGAACAGTAGCTTCAGCTGAGGATTTTGAAGAGGCAGATTATGACGAATCAGCTGATCCTCACGATTTAACAAAATTGGAAGAAAGTATTGGAAAAGATGTTCAACCAAGCAGTTCAGGATTTAAAGATGCAAATAAGGAAAAACAGGTTAATGCTGAGTTGAAAGAAAGCCGTCGTATTCCTTGGAATATAGGGGCAGAAGCCGCAAAAATGTTAGCAGAAGATCAATTGAAAAACGGCAAAGACGGTTCTTGGGGTAAAGCAAAAGTACTCTATCCGGTATGGAAAGATACACAGTCCTATTATAATCAATATATAGAAGGAAAATATGACAGCATAGCTAAAAGTCTTGATGCCTTTAATACAAATGAGTTAGCCCTGGATGTTGCCTCAAAATTAATTGATGTCTTGAGTGACGGAAAAGAGCGGACGAACAATAAAGCAGGATTAACTGAGCTTAAAAACAAATTAAAACAGGATCGTGAAGAAGCTGTTAGTGAAGTTGATGCTTTGATTGCCGAAAAGAAACAAAAAATAACAAGCATTT
>CAMHFM010000164.1 GCA_946184595.1 uncultured Azospirillum sp. | reverse complement strand
GCTTATTGATGATGAAAAACATGTAACAATCGCTTCAGCATCATCTGTTGACAAAGACCTTAAAGAAAAATTAGCTCACGGTGGTAACATCGAAGCAGCTAAAGTTGTTGGTGAAGCTATCGCTAAGAAAGCTAAAGCAGCAGGTATTGAATGTGTTGTATTTGACAGAGGCGGCTTCTTATACCATGGTAGAGTTGCAGCATTAGCAGATGCAGCAAGAGAAGCAGGCTTGATGTTTTAATAAAGGGGTTAACCTTAACAAAAATAAAAATGACGGTATTGGAAATACAATACCGTCGTTTTTTATGCTATAATTATCATATCAGAAAGAGGAAGGTAAAAGGATATGAGTTTAGATGTATATTTAGGTATAGACGTAGGTTCAGTTACTACGAAATTAGCATTGGTTGATGAAAAAGGTAAATATGTAGATTCTTATATGCTAAAAACGGCAGGTCGTCCTGTTGATGCAGTGCAAGATGGTATGAGACATATAATTAACCAGGCACTTTGTGAATACAAAGTTTGCGGAGTTGGTACAACAGGTTCCGGCAGAAATCTTGCAGGGGCTTTAGTCGGAGCAGATGTTGTTAAAAACGAAATTACCGCACACGCAGTTGCTGCAAGTACTAATATTCCGGGTGTTCAGACAATCTTAGAAATCGGCGGACAAGACAGTAAAATTATTATTCTCCGTGACGGTATCGTAACAGATTTTGCAATGAATACGGTTTGCGCAGCTGGAACGGGAAGCTTTTTAGACCATCAGGCCCAAAGACTTAATGTTCCGATTGAACAGTTTGGAGAAACTGCCCTCCGTAGTGAAAATCCTGCTCGAATTGCAGGAAGATGCGGTGTTTTTGCTGAATCAGATTTAATCCATAAACAACAATTAGGATATCCTGTTGAAGATTTGTTATATGGCCTTTGTCAGGCTCTTGTAAGAAACTATTTAAGTAACTTAGCTTTAGGAAAAGAATTATTGCCTATTTTCTCATTCCAGGGCGGTGTTGCCTCTAATACCGGCATGGTTAAAGCGTTTGAAGAAGCTCTTAATGCAAAAGTGATTGTTCCAGATCATCACCAGACAATGGGTGCAATAGGTGCAGCTCTGTTAGCGATGGAGAATCACCAATACACAGAAACACCTACCAAGTTTAAAGGCTGGGAGGTAGGTAATATGAACTTTCAGTCAGTAACATGTCAATGTACAGGTTGTTCTAACAACTGTGAAGTTATTACAATTCTTGAAGGTTCAGAACCAATAGGACATGTTCAAAAAATAGGTGACATTAAAGGCAATATTATCGCTCGCTGGGGCGGTACCTGCGGAAGATGGGATATCGGCTAGGGGCAAATAAAAAAGGATTTTTATGAGCATAAAACTAAAAAATTTTGAAATCGGAAGTAATAAACTTACAATTCTTGCAGGACCTTGTGCTGTTGAAAGTTTAGATATTATGAGAGAAACCGCAGAAGGACTGAAGAAGGTTTGCGAAAAACTTGACATAAATTATGTTTTTAAATGTTCTTATGATAAAGCTAACCGTTCCTCAATTACATCATATCGTGGTTTGGGCATGGAAAAAGGATTGGAATATCTTGCTCAAATAAAAAAAGAGTTTGATGTACCTATAGTTACTGATATTCATACTCCGGATCAGGCAGCAATTGCAGCAGAAGTAGCTGATATTCTGCAAATTCCTGCATTCCTTTGCCGTCAGACGGATTTACTTGTATCAGCAGCTAAAACAGGAAAAATTGTTAACATAAAAAAAGGACAATTTCTTGCACCGGAACAGATGAAAAGTTTGGTTAAAAAAGTTGAAGACAGCGGAAATACCAAAATAATGCTCACAGACAGAGGTGTAACATTTGGATATAACAATCTTGTGTCAGATTTTCGTGCAATTCCTGTTATGAAGGAGTTTGGATATCCTGTAGTATTTGATGCGACACACAGCGTTCAAATGCCAGGATCTAACGGTGATTCAACTGGCGGCGACAGAAGATTTGTTCCTGTTCTCGCTAAATGCGCTATGGCAGCTGGGGCTGATGTTCTCTTTTTTGAAGTTCATCCTGATCCTGATAAAGCGCTTTGTGACGGACCCAATATGCTGTTCCTTAAAGATGCTGAACAAGTGTTCTCAAAATGCAAAGAAATTTTTGAAATAGTACGATAGTTTACGTCTGATATTTATTATTACGTTTCTTTTTATTTTCGATATTGTCTAAATCTGATTTCATTTGTATTGCAAGAAATATTTGTTTGCCTAAAATCTCTGCTCCATTATTGGAATCTAAATCAGTTTTAGGCTCATTTTCAAATTTTTTTGCTTTCTTTTTCTCTATTATTTTTTCTAACTCAGATTTTGATATTGTTAAATACTTTGCAGTTGCATGTGTTTCTTTTTGAGCTTCTTTAAGTTCATGTTCTCTTAAAATCTGTTTATCAAGAGCTTTACTACCGGAAGAGCGAATGCCATATTGTTTCCATAACTTGTCTATAATCCGCTGCCATTCGGCATCCGGTTTTGGTCTGAATCCGAAATATGAACCGATA
>CAMHFM010000163.1 GCA_946184595.1 uncultured Azospirillum sp. | reverse complement strand
ACTTCGTCTTCTAAAACGACTAATCTATCTATTTGCGCAGAAACAATTTTCCCATCAACTTCACCCATAATTGGAACTTCTGCCTTTGAAGATGAACAAAATAACGGAGCAAATTCAGGAGCTGTAATAAGGGCATAAACCTCTTGAACAATTTTTTCTCTTTGTTTTTCTGTAAATTCAGGCGCATTCTGTCTCAAAAATTCACGAATAACCGGCAATTTATCATCAACCAAAACATCCGGCAAGAATTGCAATAACTTATGAATTATCAATCCACGACGATACCGACCATTATCAGCTTGTATCAAAGGAGAAAATAAAGCATCTTCTTCATCTGTTTCATCAGGTTTTGATGGCGCATAAGGTTTCATTAACGGAGATTCCTGAAGCGGTTGTTTCCATAACCATTGGGGAGCTTCTTGAATATCATAATGAATAGTCTCTTCTTTATTTAATTTAGGTTCCGAGCGTTGTTCAACTTCATAAACCAACGTTTTTTCTTTCTCTTGTGCAATATGTTTCAAACTACGAGAGCATAAATCATACCAACAATCTTGCCGCGGTTTGGTTTTCTTACAATACCCGCAAACGCACAAACGATCTTCAGCACGTGTCAAAGCAACATACAGCAATCGTCTGTATTCTTCATTTTCATCTTGTTGTTCCTGATGCTTAATCGCCAAACAATTTTTTTCATAATCTGCAGCGGATAACGGATAATAAAAGATATCATCCCAGAGCATTCCCATTCCTTTTTTAGCATTAACCTGACGGACCGTATCAGGTAAAATAACTACTGGCGCCTGTAATCCCTTTGATCCGTGAACCGTCATAATTCTAACAGCATCTTGATGATTTTGTTCCAACTCACGTTTAACTTCAGCATCATCTTGTTCAATCCATTGCACAAATCTTTGCAATGTAGGAATATGCTCTTGCTCAAAACTAAGCGTTAAGTTCAAAAACTCATCTAATCCGTCATCAACTTCATCTCCCATCCGCTCTCTGAATTTTTTTCGCCCTTGTAAAGTATCTAAAACATAAGAATATAACTCAAAAGGACGCACATAATCCGCCATATTCAGTAATGACTGCAATGATTTATAAATCTCTGCATATTCTGCAAAATCACCAAGTCTGGTCCATACTGAAGCTTGCCCACGGTTATAACATAATTTAAACAAATCATCATCATCTAACCCAAATAATGGTGATTTTAAAACTTCAGCCAAAGTCAAATCATCCGTCGGTAATAAAAAGAAATGTCCTAAAGCTATTAAATCTTGAATAGCAATTTGCTCTCTCAATTTTATTTTATCGACACCGGCAATTGCAACACCGGCCTGCTTGCATTCTCTAACTAATTCTTCAACAAAGGCATTCCGGCGCTGAACCAAAATCATAAAATCACCATAGCGTAAAGGCCTGCCTTGTGACACCAGCATATCTTTTCCGACAGCTTCTTTTATGCGACGAGCAATCATTCTCGCTAGACGCGAACTGGTTGAATCCGCTATTTTTCTCTCTACTGGCGGCAACCAAACATCAGGATTTTCATCTTCTTCAGCTTCCAACAACGGCCAAATTTCAACCTTACCACCATCTCCGCTACGAAAAGGAATATGTGTCATACTCTGCTCTTCCGGCAAAACACCTTGTTTTGCTGTTTCATCAGAAAAAATCGTATTAACACTATCTAAAACGGCTGCTGTGGAACGAAATGAAATATCCAAATTAACTTCATCAAATCGTGCCGCTTTTTCCTTAAAATACAATCGCATTTTTTCAAATTCACGTGGATCAGCTCCCTGAAAACTATAAATTGATTGTTTACGATCACCCACAACAAAAATGGTTCTTGCATCTGTATCTATATCAAAAAAGGCCTGCGTTAAAGAACGAATAATCGCCCATTGGTTAGGAGATGTATCTTGAGCTTCATCAATCAAAACGTGATCTATACCACCATCAAGTTTATATAAGACCCAATCGGCAACAGATTTATCTTCCAACAACTGACGTGTTAGTAAGATTAAATCATCATAATCCATTTTTGCATTTTCAAATTTATATTGCTGATAGCCGCCAATTAACGCTTCGGATAAAATCAAAATAGCTTTCGTTGACTCATAAACATGCAAAGCTGTTAATTGTCTTTCTGTTTTTTGCAAAATTTGCGCAATTTTGACGGCTTCCTCTGCTAAAGCTGGATAAGCTTCCAAAGCTTTTTTTGTAGCATATTGAGCATAAATCTCGCCTTTTTGTGTCAAAAAAAGCTGATATAAAACGTCATAATCATCTTTTTCAAAAGAATGTTCTAAAACAGCAGTTATTATCTCCGCTTTTCCAATATCCTTTGCCGATCCTTTGACCCAAGCGGCAACCATCTGTCTTAAAACAGCCCTGTCAATCTGTTGCAGACAATTCATTTTAATTGTTTCTTCAGAACTGTCCGATAGAACTTCTAAACGCTGTGCTACCTCTTTCCACAAATCCTCTCGATTGGGATAACGACGCATTAAATCAATAATTTTACCAGCATTATCCGTAACCGAACTGAAGGCAGATGC
>CAMHFM010000162.1 GCA_946184595.1 uncultured Azospirillum sp. | reverse complement strand
AATTCAGATTAACCTCGCAACAAGTAGCTGATTTAAATAAAACACAATCAGAAATTTTAGAAATTGCCTATAACCATACACGTCAAGGCGGGCGGATAGTGTATTTTACCTGTTCAATTTTGCATGAAGAAAATGAAGATATCATTGAAAAGTTTAAGCAATCTCATCCTGGCTTAAAACCGGTTAATTTGAAAACCTTATGGGAGCAAAAATTAAGCGGTCATTATCCGGTTAAAGATGAATACTATTTGCATCTCAATCCACTCATCAGCGGAACAGACGGATTTTTTGTAAGTATATTGGAAAAAATTTAACCTTTTAATTTGCCGTTGGCGCGATAAATGTAGGAAATAATTTCCGCAACGGCACTAAAAGCCTCTAAAGGAATTTCACTATCAATATCAACTGCTTTTAGAATTTGCAACAAATCTGCATCTTGATGGATTTCAATCCCTTCATCTAAAGCGATTTGTACGATTTTTTTTGCGATATGGCCTTGTCCTTTGGCAACAACGACAGGGGCGTTGTTTTTTTCCATATCATAGCCGAGGGCAACCGCATAATCTGGGGATAAC
Organism: uncultured Azospirillum sp.; assembly: GCA_946184595.1. GTDB lineage: Bacteria > Pseudomonadota > Alphaproteobacteria > RF32 > CAG-239 > Scatocola. Next base: position 2,005 of record CAMHFM010000162.1, on the reverse strand, counting down.
GCGTCATCTTCGTTGTAATCGGTAGGATTTGGTTTATCATTAATATCGGACATAACAGGCCTTTCTTAGAGGTTATTGTAGTGTCTGGATTTGAAAATGCAATATGTTTTGGCACATAACTTGCATTTTTTATGGGGAACAAATTAATTTTATAAGGGGAACGGCTATGGATATGTCAGGCTTATCCATCGTCAATATTGCAAAAAATAAATTAGATTATTTATCTGAGCGCCAAAAGATTATTGCGACAAATATCGCTAATTCGGATACGCCGGGCTACATAGCGCAAGACGTTCAAGAACCCGATTTTGCTTCCCAGGTAAAAGAAAGCCTTTCTCATCGCTTGCCTATGACGGTAACAAACCCTAAACATATGGCCTCAGCTCCGGTGCAGGGTGGCGCATATCGTGTTTATACCCCAAAACCGGATACAGCCCTGACAATTGATGGCAATGGTGTTAATATTGAAGACCAACTCAATGAAGCGAGTAAAATCAAAAGTGAACATGAGCGGGTTTTAACAATTTACAATAAATATAAATCTATGCTGCAAACAGCCAATACCAAGATAAATATATAGGAGTAGTATAGATGGGAAATAATTTATCAGTCAGCGCCGATATTGCAGTTTCAGGGATGAAGGCTCAATCCGAGAGATTACGGGTTATTGCTGAAAATATGGCAAATGCCGATTCTGTCGGGACTCATCCCGGAGAAGCTCCATATCGTCGTCAGGTAGTTACTTTTAAGGATTATGTTGAAGCTGAAACTGGTGCTCATAAAGTAAAAGTTTCCAGCGTCAAAACCGATGATTCGGAATTACCTAAAAAGTATGATCCGAACCATCCGGCTGCAGATGCTGAAGGATATGTAACATTACCGAATGTTAATCCTTTAGTTGAAATGATGGATATGAAAGAAGCTCAGCGCAGTTATGAAGCTAACTTAACGATGATGAAAACTGCGCGAGACATGAATACAAGAGTTTTAGATGTTTTGAAATAGGGAGTGAGTAAATGAATAATATTTCAAGTGCTTTAAATGCTTATCAGCAAGCTTTATCACGTATAGGCAATGCGGCACAAGCGACAACAATTACAACCGCAGAGAATACCACACCTAAAGATACATTTCAGACAATGGTTAAAACAGCAGTTAATGAAGCAGAAAAAATAACACAAAGTGCAGAGGAAGCATCTTTAGCCGGAATGATTGGTAAAGCTGATATTCAAGATGTTGTTTTAGCAGTTTCTAATGCTGAAGTTGCACTCGAAACAGTTGTCGCTGTTCGCGATACGGCAATCAAAGCGTATAAAGAAATCATGCAGATGACAATTTAAGTATGAAAATTACAATTTTAGCCATAGGTAAATGTAAACCAAAATCACCGGAAGCTCAAATTATTGAGGAATATGTAAAACGCTCCGGTTGGAATATTCAGATTAAAGAAAAAGATAATGCCACCCAAGAGGAAGAAGCAAAGTTTTTGCAGACACATATTCCTGCGGGGGCAAAAGTCGTCGTGTTGGATGAACGCGGCGAAAATATAAAAAGCTTAGAATTAGCAGAAAAAATCAAAAATTGGCAAGTTTCCGGTTGCTCTGAAATTTGTTTTTTAATTGGTGGCGCCGACGGACATTTGCAAAGTACGCGTGATAAGGCTGATTTGTTATTATCATTCGGAAAATTAACTTTACCCCATATGTTAATGAGAGCTGTTTTATCAGAACAAATATACCGTATTCAAAAAATTTTAGAGGGACATCCCTATCATCGGGAATAAAATTAAAAAATCGACAAAAAAGACTTGGTTGTTTAACGAAAATGGTTTATAATCTCTTTAAAAGAAAAGGGTTTATAAATGGCAAAACGTTGGGCAAAAAGATTAGCAGCTTATTCGGCATCCGCAGTTGTTTTATTAAGCGGTGTTTCTTCTTATGCCTTAAAAGAGTTAGATAAAATCAATGCTCGTGAATTTGCGGATAGTGTCGTTGTTTTTCAGGAT
>CAMHFM010000161.1 GCA_946184595.1 uncultured Azospirillum sp. | reverse complement strand
ATAACATAAACCCTTTATATACTTCTATGCTATATAATTAACTCAATAAATTGAAACTGAACAGTATTTATTTGATTTTATTCAGCTTTCATATCATAATATTTTATATAGAATTAAATTGAGGTTAAATTTTTATTATGTTTGATATTTTTAATACTGTTTTTAAATACAAAGAAAAATTAAGTCCGGATAAACTCGGAGCATATCCTGAGCGCCTTCATGTCAAAGCCATGCCCGAACGCCGTTATCTATGGTCTTCACGGATTTTGGTTATTGTTGCCGTGTTCAGCATTGCTTTTAATCTCATTTTAACCAGCACTATTTATCTGCTTTTGCCTGAACGGAGCAGCGCACCTCGTTTATTTTATATTGATCACAGATATAATCAATTGCAGTTACTGCAACCTGCTGAAATCAATGTTTCGGTTTTTAATCTGGTAACAGAAGAACAAATCAAAAATTACATTATGTTAAGATATCTTATTGGAAAAAGATATGATGAGCTAGCTGCTCGTTGGGGAAAAGCTTCTCCGCTTTATTGGATGTCTTCTCCTTCTGTTTATTCTAACTTTTCTGATGGAGAAGCCCCACAAGGTAGTGCATTACAACGTGTTCGCCATTTATTGCGAAATGTTAAAATAGATTGGATTTCTCAAATTTCTGCGGATGTTTGGCAAGTTCAATTCCAAACTCTTGATTATTACCCTGGTAGAAAAGAACCGGATATCACCATCTGGAGATCCACACTCCGTGTCGCTTACAGAACCATCAATTATCCGGATAAAAACTATGCTTTACTAAATCCTTTTGGATTTTTGGTAACCAATTATTCTTTAGCTTACCATGGAAAACCGAATGTTTCCGAGCACTATATTGAAAAGGCTCGTGATACAAACAAACGCAGACGGTAAACTATCACCACTCTATATTGGTTCCATCAATACAGCGTTGTGGATTTTTCTCACAAACATTCTCTCTACCGAGATTGTGTAATCGGTTGCGTTCAGGTGTGAATTTTCCTGCTTCACAGGCGGCCAAAAAAGCAATAAGACAAAATCAAATGATAATTTTTTTCATCTTTTTTCCTTTAAAATACAAGATGTAAACTAAAATATAACGCTAATAAAACGATAATTCTGGCCAAATATTTTAATAAAGCACTTTTATCATATTCTGCAGAACTGCGCCAAACCCCTAAAATTACAGAAAACAGATAAACAAAAAATATTACCAGGCTGGTCAAATAGCAGACAACGGATAATAATATATCAGATCCGTCTCTTAACGGATTATAATAGTGTGTCAAAAAAACAAAAATACTACGCCCGTGTAATTGTGGAGCCAAAACATGCCCACATACTCTTACAATAAAATAGCAGATAAAACAGCCTAGCACACCAAACTTCCAAAAAGTTTCGCCCAGACTTAACTCCCCTGCTAAAAATTTCTTATACATAACTGCTTCTTTCTATCCAATACCGTTTGATCACAGTTTAAATATTTCTTTAAATTTATCAAGTTCTTTTTCAGAAATGCGGAACTATTTCAATGTAATTTTTCGTCCCTATTTCCTGTTGAATCTTTGCTATATATTGAGAATGTTCACCCCATACTGTATATTTATCAATAAATGCTTTTGCCTTATTTGGAGATTTTGAAAGTTGCAAAGCTATTGTCTCCTCTAATAAAGCATACGCTGCTTCATGGAATTTATCAAAATGGATATGAACTTTATGTTCAGCATCAAAACTAAAAGCACCTCTTGCCAATAAGTAATTAAAGTGTATTAATTCTGAAATTCGGTGTGCCTCTACAGGTTCTGCTTTCAAAAACAATCTTTTAACGACCCATGTCGTATATATTTTTTTCAATGTTTCTTCTGTAATAACACCTATTTTAGCATATTCAGGCATAAATGTAATTGAAACCATATCTGCTTTATGTTCTTCAATAATACTCTTATAATTTCCCAAAGCCCGTTGATAATTATTGTCAGGTCCTAATGAATGACCGTTTTCATGTCCAATGACAAACAGATGATCTGCTTCATCATCATAATATTTATGAAACTCTGAAGCAACCAAACGATCTAATATCTTTTTTTCTCGTTCTTTATCTCCTGATTGTCGAACTTGACGATGATAAACATTTCTACGTCCACCACCGGTCTTAATAGCTAATTTATCATTATTAGGTAAATTCTGAGCCAAAGTAATCGCTCCTCGACATTGAGCATAATCTCCCGCTAGCATAGCGATATCCGCATCAACCATTGTTTGTTTTAATTCGCCTCCGGAAGTAACATTTTGCTCATAGCGATCACTTAAAGGCATTAATTTTGCTAAATTAGGAATATATTCCTTAAATTGCAAAATTAAATTCGTTCCCTCTTTATTGACAATTCCCGCTCTGGCACCAAGCATATCTTTTGCATTGATTTCAATTCCATGACTTTCTAATTCTGATAAAAGGTCCGGATTATCATAAATACTCGGTGTCATTTTATCATCATAACTTTCTCGACCAATCGTAAACTCAAGCTGATTATTATTTTGCAAAACAGCCCAATGTTTATCAGCAAG
>CAMHFM010000160.1 GCA_946184595.1 uncultured Azospirillum sp. | reverse complement strand
AACTTTTTGTTTTTCTTTTATTGTCTTAATTTACCGCCACATTTGTTTTCAACCGCGATGATTACTTTCTGCATTAAGACTTCTAATTCTTTATCTGTGAAAGATTTTTCGAGAGGTTGATAAGTAACAGTAATTGCCAGAGATTTTTTATCTTCCGGTAAGTTTTCACCTTCATAAATATCAAACAGACGGACATCTGTGATGGTGTTTCTGTCGGCGGTTTTAGCAGCGGTGATAACATCAATTGCTTTTACGTTTTTATTGACGACAAAAGCTAAGTCTTTATCAACAGCTTGCAAAGGTGACAATACTAAGTTTTTACGTGCTTTGCTTTGTGTATTGCGAGGTAAAGGAATGTTATCCAAAAAGACCTCAAAAGCGTAAGCCCGTTGTTTTAATCCGAATTTTTTAGTGACATTCGGATGGAGTTCACCAAAATATGCTAAAATATTTTTGCCTAAGCGTAAAACACCACTACGTCCGGGGTGATAGTAACTTGGAGCATCTGTTGTTATTTGTGCATTATCAACAGGTCCGTTTGCAGCAGCAATAGCAGCTAAAGCATCAGCTTTGACATCATAAATATCAACAGGGCGCTCGTTGTGAGCCCAATGTTTATCTCCGGTGAGACCATAACGTACTCCGGCAGCTACTTGAGTTTGTTCTGTCGGTTTGCGACCGTAAAATTGGGGGCCGACCTCAAACAAAGCTACATTTCCTTGTCCGCGGGCAACATTGTTTTTTACGCCAATCAGTAAGTTTGGCACAATTGATGGGCGCATCTCATTTAAATCCGCGGCAATCGGGTTGATTAAAGTCAGATGATCCGGTTGTGTACGGAACAAGTTTGCCAAAGTTTCATCCATAAAACTCCAAGTAACGGTTTCTAACATTCCGCGATTAGCGAGTTCATGTTTAACAATCATGGCATTATGTTGCTTGGCTAGAAGTGTTATCTTTGGCAATTTGTCATGAGGTAAAGAAACAGCTGGAATATTATCCAAACCAATCATGCGGACAACTTCTTCAACTAAATCATGTTCGCCTTCAATATCTCCGCGCCATGTCGGAGAAATTGCTTTGATTTTGCCATTTTCACTTGAGCAGATGAAACCGAGATGAGTTAAAATTTCGGTAATTTTATCTGCACTGACATCTAGTCCAATGAAATCTTTAAGGCGAGATGGACGAATATATGCTGCTTGAGGTTCAAAATCTTCTGATCCTGCCATAACTATTTCTGAAACTTCGCCACCACAAATATCAACAATCATTTGAGTAGCATAATCAGATCCTAAAATATTTGATTTTGGATCAACCCATCGTTCATAACGATAACGTGAATCTGAATCAATTTGGAATTTACGTCCTGTTCTGGCAATATTTTCAGGTGTGAATAAGGCACATTCAACAAAAACATTTGTTGTATCTTCTGAACAGCCTTTTTCAGCGCCGCCCATAATACCGCCAAGGCATTGAATTCCTTCATCATCACAAATACCTAAAGACTTATTATCAAGAGCATATTCTTTGTCTTCAAGAGAGATAAATTTTTCTCCGTCATGAGCCATACGGACACAAATGTTTCCTTTTAATTTATCGGCATCAAAAACGTGTAACGGGCGCGCCATATCATAGTTAATATAGTTGGTTACATCAACTAATGGAGAAATAGAGCGTAGACCGATAGCGGTTAATCTATCCTGAAGCCACTTAGGACTTTGTACTTTATTATTAACACCTTTAATATAGCGTCCGACATAGGTTTTACAAGCTTCTGGAGCTTTGATTTCAACTTTAATCGGGCTGGCATAGGTGCCTGGTATTTTGCGAATATTTAAGGGTTTGAGCTTTCCTAATCCGGTGGCGGCTAAGTCACGAGCGACACCACGAACGCCTAAACACTCAGCACGGTTAGGGGTAATGGAAATTTCAATAACAGGATCAATTGGTAAAACTTGAGCGGCAGGTAAGCCAATTTCGGTATCAGCCGGTAATTCGATAATACCGGTATGATCCGTCCCTACACCCAGTTCTTTTTCTGAACACATCATACCGAAGCTTTCAATGCCGCGGATTTTGCCAACTTTCAAAACTTCATTGTAGCAAGGAATTAATGTTCCGACAGGGGCAAAAATGCCTTTTAAGCCTTGATGACAGTTAGGTGCGCCGCAGACAACTTGTAATTTTTCTTTACCGGTGTTGACTGTTAACAAGCCCAGATGATCAGAATCAGGGTGACGCTCATAAGTTTCAACAACTGCTGTAATGAATCCGTTTAATTGTGCGGCAGGATTGATAACTTCTTCCACCTCTAAGCCGATTTTAGTCAATGTTTCAGCAATTTCATCAATAGATGCATTTGTATCTAAGTGTTCTTTTAACCAAGAAAGTGTAAATTTCATCTCTTTTCTCCTTATCTCGCTTGTCCACCGGTGTTGCTTAATCCTCCGGTCATTGATGAGAAATCAAGCGGTGTAAATCCGTAATGTTTTAACCAACGTGTGTCGGATTCAAAGAAGGTACGGAGATCTGGAATGCCATACTTTAACATTGCCAAGCGGTCAATTCCTAAGCCAAATGCAAAACCTTGATA
>CAMHFM010000159.1 GCA_946184595.1 uncultured Azospirillum sp. | reverse complement strand
CATATTGGCTCAAAATTTATTCCAAATACAGTATTTAGTATTTCTGTATGTAAACATACAATGAAAAATATACAAAAAAGTCTAAGAATATCTAAACCCAATACTCGCTGTTTTTGTTCTGACATTTGTTTTTTTCCTTTCTGATTGATTCTAGTAAATCTCTCAACTTTTTTCATAAAAATGACACATTAATGCATATCGATTTTTTACTGTTTTATTTAATACCTCAATCCACTGCATAATTATTTTATCAGGTGAGAGCCTGTCTTTGATTTTTATGGCATTTTTAACGCACTTATCAGCCAATTCCGGGTACTCCACATACTCCTTCATCGCACGATACATTGCCTTTGGATCATTCATCGGAACAATTATTCCGTTATGATAATCAACCATTACTTCACGCGTTCCACCGCCCATGCAATCCGTACATATGCAAGGTATTCCTATAGCCATTGCTTCAAGCATAGAGTTAGATAAGCCCTCATAATCAGATGAGGAAACAAACATCGCGCTGTTTAGTATCTCCTGATGAATATCTTTTCTTCCGGGAAATATAAATACCGAATCATTCAATCCTTTTTGCTTAATAATCTCCAAAAGGCTATCTTGATAAGCGACGTCCGATTTTTTGTCCACCGATGGGTCTCCGTAAATTTGCAAAACATAATCGGGATACTCTCTGTGGAACAGCTCAAACGCATCAATCAGCAACTCCAGATTCTTTTGAGGTGATAATCTGCAAAAGTTGACAATCCGCTTTTCCCTTTTGCCGATATAAGGCATAGGTAAGTTTTCAATAATCGTATTATTTATCACAAAAATACGATCTGAACATGATGAAAAAAGTTCTTTTTCGCTATTTGTTTGGACAATCAGTCCGTCTATTTTTTTCAACAATCTATTGTTGTGCTTATCACTGGGATCAAATGTTTTTTCGTATGAATTAAATTCCGCATCAAAAATTCTGCATTTTAAATCTCTTGTTGCGTACCATGCTCTCGACAAACGGCGCGATCCCCACACAACGATTATATCGGGATTTGTGGCTTTGAAAAACGAACCATAGTTCTTTTTATGCGCCGGTTCTCAATAAAAGATATATGCAAAACCAAGCGTTTCACGGCATTAAAAACGTCTTTGGAAGGCGAGATTTTTTTACAATTGATTTTGTTTTTACAATTATTGAGTGTTTGCCCTGCGCTGTTTTTTTCTTTATGTGGTGAATTTCCCTTATCAGCCGTCATATTTTTGGCTCTTCCAAAGACGGATGTTAAAACAATGCCGTCGTTCAACGAAAAATACAAATCATCTCTTGCTCCGGAAAGAGTCAAGATTTCCACATAATTTCCGGCGTTATATAATCCGTTTGCTAAATTAACAATTTGTCTTAAAAGTCCGCTTTTTTCATCGCAACGGGAAATAAAGAAAACAATTTTTTTATTAAGCATATTTAACCCCTGATAACAAACATTCTGTTTCTGCCATAATCTGTTGTGCCTGTTTTGTAACTAATCATTCATTTAATTAATCATAATTCTAACGGACGTATTGCTTGCAAGGCAGCTATCAATTCTTTCAAATCTATGCCATTCTTTTTTGCTTGATTATGCATTCCGTCGCCCGTACCTTTATGATGCAATACTCCGGATTTTGGAAAATCCATATATTCCCCATACCATATAGATAAATACTCGTGATAATTGTTAGGAACAAAAAAATCATAGTCTTCAAATTTAATCTTTCTAAGAGGGAAAATAACACTATCATCATAAAGCCGGTCGTTTTGACCCCACTCGGGACATTGAAACCATATCGGATCGTCCTTAACATATGATCCTATCATTTTTTCACGATTTTGTCTATATATCTCATGCGATTTGTTTTGGTGCTTTCGATAATAATACCTGCATTTCGCTATTTTTGCCTGCAATTCCTCTGAAGTAGCAAAGCTGTCTTTTGAAACATTGTCGTACGGAACTATGTCTAACACCAGACCCGCTGCATAAATAGTTACGAACAATCTTCCGTATGCTTCTCCGCTTCCAATCGAATAATTAATATCGATTTTTCCCAATTCTTTTGGGAGAATCTCCATTGCCTTGTCATAATCTTCTCTTGGCATCGCAATATCTAAATCATCATCCCAAGGAATAAAGCCTTTGTGTCTGACGGCCCCTAACAGAGTTCCATAATCTAACCAATAAGACAATCTATTATTTGTTAGAATATCTGTAACGATTCTTAGCAATTCTGTATCCGCCAACTGTACTTGGCGAAGAATCCCAGTTGCTTTTGGCAGACTGGAAATATCAGCAACTTGGTTTAAAAAGAAATGAATCGTATCAATACTATTCTGAAGCTCATCCCATCCGACGATCTTACGAAACAATGGTCTTAAAGTAATGCTTTGCACATTATTAATTTTTTTATTGATTTTTTTTGATAGTCTCCCCATTCTTACCCTTTCTTTTTTCCTTGACATTTTTACGTTGCTTTTTATGAAATATAATAATATGGTTTTATATATTTTTGCAAATACTAATCCAATAACAACACAGTGTAACAAAAACTCATTCAAATCCTTTAATGCCGAAATTTGCGGCATAACATATTTTTCTATCATTGGATTATCATGGATAAGATACACACCGAACG
>CAMHFM010000158.1 GCA_946184595.1 uncultured Azospirillum sp. | reverse complement strand
ATTCAAAATATCTTTAATCGACATTTTCTTTTTACCGGCACGCTGTAATTCAGTGAAAGATAAAGCTTTGTCCTTACAAGCAATAACTAAAGCTTTTTCGCCTTCCAAAATTTCTCCGGCCTTTCCTTTTTGCTCTATAACTTCAGCTTTCATAACTTTAATTCTTTCACCCTCATATTCAAAAAACATTGCCGGATACGGATTAAACGCGCGAATTTTTCTCTCTAAAACTTCAGCAGGCATTGAAAAATCAATTTTGCTTTCTGCTTTATCCAATTTTGCAGCATACGTTACCAGATTTTCATCTTGAATTTCAGCCTTTTTCTGCAATTCATCAATATTATCCAGAGCTTTAACGATTAAATCAGCTCCCAATGTTGCCAAAGCATCATGCAATGTCTCTCCTGTGGTTTCTGAAGTTATCGGAACTTCACCTTTAAGCAACATTGCTCCAGCATCAAGTGCGGGAACAATATTCATAATCGTAATACCGCTTTTTTTATCACCAGCTTCAATTGCTCGTTGAATAGGAGCAGCCCCACGCCAACGTGGCAATAGGGATCCGTGAATATTTATACAGCCTTTAGGAAACGCTTCTATCACACCTTGCGGTAAAATCAATCCGTATGCCGCAACGACTGCAATATCTGCTTTCAGATTTTGATATTCAGCTAAGGCTTCAGGTGTTCTTAAAGTTTTAGGTGTTCGAACCGGTATTCCCTGCGCTTCTGCCCATTGATGCACCGGAGATTTAGTGAGTTTATTGCCTCGTCCTGCAATTTGAGGTGCGCGTGTATAAACACACACGACCTCGTGCCGTTGAGCAATTTCTTTTAATGCCGTCAATGCAAAATCCGGCGTTCCTAAAAAGACAACTTTCATCTTTTTCTCCTTTTTTTCAAGTTATACCTAACTCGTTAAGGAGATGCAAGTTTTTTTAATATTTATCTTTTCCGTAAACCGCTGCCGCGCCTAAATCATCTTCTATTTTCAACAAGCGATTATATTTTGCAGTCCTGTCGGTACGAGATAAAGAACCGGTTTTGATCTGTCCAGCATTAACTGCCACTGCAATATCAGCAATTGATGTGTCTTCCGTTTCACCCGAACGGTGCGAAATAATTACCTTATAGCCATTCTTTTGTGCCAATGAAATTGTTTTTAACGTTTCTGATAATGTACCGATTTGATTGACTTTAACTAAAATTGCATTAGCAACATGTTCTTCAATTCCTCGTTTTAAACGCTCCGGATTAGTCACAAATAAATCATCCCCGACAAGCTGTATCTTCTTACCCAAGGTGTTGGTCAACATCCGCCATCCTTCCCAATCATCTTCTGCTATACCATCTTCTATAGATACTAAAGGATATTTAGCTATCAATTCAGCATAATAATCAATTAGTTCTGTTGCCTTATATTTTTTATTCTGTCCGGCAAAATGATATATTCCATTTTGATATAATTCCGATGCGGCAACATCTAATGCTATTGCAACATCTTTGCGTGGTTCGTAGCCGGCGTTTTCGATAGCATTAACAATAAAATTAAGGGCTTCTTCCGGCGTTTTAAGTTGTGGCGCAAATCCTCCTTCATCACCGACATTCGTATTGTGCCCGGCTTTTTTGAGTTCTTGTTTTAAGGTTTGAAAAACCTCTGCTCCCATTTGTAACGCCTGCTGAAATGTTTCAGCCCCAACCGGCATTATCATAAATTCTTGAATATCTAAATCATTATCCGCGTGTTTGCCGCCATTTAAAATATTCATCATCGGTATCGGTAATATATGTCCGTTTATTCCGCCTAAATACCTATAAAAAGGTAGCCGCAATTCTTTTGCTTGTGCTCGTGCTATTGCTAAAGAAACTGCCAACATAGCATTAGCTCCTAATTTTGATTTATTCGGCGTAGAGTCCAAATTAATCATCTTATTATCAATTTCAGCTTGCTGTTGTGCATTCATTCCCATCAGAATATCGGAGATATCATTTTGTATATGTTCAACGGCTTGCTGAACACCTTTTCCCATATATCTTGTTTCATCTCCATCGCGTAGTTCTAGTGCCTCGTGAGAACCGGTTGAAGCCCCAGACGGAACAGAAGCTCTACCGATTGTTCCACTGTTGAGCTGAACCTCTGCCTCCACTGTCGGAATACCTCTTGAATCAAGAATTTCGCGCGCTTTAATTGCATAAACATCACTCATTTTATCTCTCCTTTTCTCAATTTGTCTCTCCAGAAATATAGTGCTCTTTACAATAAAAAAAATATGTCTATACTTTAGGAGATAGATTAACCTTTGGAGATACGCCAATGTTTTCCCTCAAATGGCATAAAAGATTTATGGAAGTGGCTGAGTTGATTTCGACTTGGTCAAAAGATCCTTCTACCAAAACCGGCGCTATTATTGTTGGTCCGGATAAAGAAATCAGAGCGACAGGTTATAATGGTTTAGTCCGCGGTGTTGATGATGATAAACCGGAGCGTTTAGAGCGTCCGACAAAATATGACTTTTTTGAGCATGCTGAGCGCAATGCTATTTTTAACGCTTGTTTGACAGGAACCTCATTAAAGGGCTGCATTATGTATGCAACGCATGCCCCTTGTACAGATTGTGCTCGTGCTATTATTCAGTCCGGTATTAAAATGGTGGTAACGCATGAAGTTAAAATTGATGCTTCCACACC
>CAMHFM010000157.1 GCA_946184595.1 uncultured Azospirillum sp. | reverse complement strand
TTCTACATATGCATGATTGTTTACATGCCGGAGTTGCATAACCGTGTCAGACACCAAAAAAATTGATACATATTTTACACCGGATTCTTCCGCTCCTGTAAAACCTAAGGCAAAATTATCACGCAGAGCCAAAATTATCAAATTTATAAAGCTCGCATTGCCTGCTTTTGCAGCATTGTTGATTGGTTTACTGATTGTTCTTCCTCAACTCAAGAAAGATTTACATGATGTAACTTCCGACGTCATTACGCCGGAAAAAGGTGAGTTAGAAAAATTCCATATGGAAAAAGGTGTTTTTTATATCACCGATTATAAAAATATGGTCAATAATTTTGATGCTGATATTCTCGATGAAACCGAACCCGGCTCGAAAATAATTAAGATGACTAATCCCAAAGGAACTATTCCGACAAAAGATGAAAAAGAAATTACGATTAAAGCCCCAATCGGTTTTTACGACCAAAACACCAAATTATTAACGCTACAAAATGGTGTAGAATTAATTTATACCGCAGGTATTACGTCAAACACGGATGAAATGTTTTTTGATTTTAATACCAGCAAGGCATATGGCATTAAACCGATTAATACAAAATCTGAAACTGCAGAAATTAACGCCCAAGGCTTTGAGTATTATAAAGAGAAAAATTTACTCATTTATACAGGGAAAAGTCACGTAACCATTAACGCTGACACACCGGAAGGAGGATTGTAATGAAAAAATATCTCATCCTTCTGTTAACTTTAATAGCTTTTGGGAATGCTCAAGCACAAAATATTGATATTGATGCAGATAATCGCATAGAATGGTACCAAGATGAGCAAAAAATTATCGCAATCGGAAATGCTGTTGCCGTCAGAGAAAATGCAACCTTAAAAGGAGATATATTAACGGCTCTTTATGAAAAAGTACAACTGGAAGACGGTACTCAAAAAACACAAATTCAAAAGATCTTTTCAGATGGTAACGTTTATTTGAAAATGCAAGATGCTTCCGGTAGCGGTAGTCATTTTGAATATGATTTACCTTTACAAAAAGCAACCTTAACAGGATCTCCTGCTGCTCTTGAAAATAGTAAGTTCGGTAAAGTTTCTGCAACAAACAGTATTACTTATTATGGAGCAGAAAACAAAACTATCGCTATAGGCGATGTCATTGCTCAAAATCCGGAATATACCGTTTATGCAGATAAAATGATCAGCTATTTTGATGAAGATAAACAAGGCAAAAAAAGACTCAATCGTGTTGAAATTTATGCAGATGAGCAACCCGTCAAAATAGTCAATAATCAAGCAACTGTCACCGGACGCCGTGGAACATATTTTCCAATTGAAAATAAATTGAAAATATTTGAAAATGTTGTCATGGAACAAGATGGCAATATTCTAAAAGGCGATTACGCCGAAACAGATCTTAACACCGGAATCAGTCGTTTGCTGGCCACTCAAAAACAAGGTCGTGTAACTGGCGTTTTCCATAACAAGAAAAAATAATAGGTTTCCTATGAGAAGAAATATAAATATACCAAATTCCACTTTAGAAGTTTTTAACATCGGTAAAAAATATAAAAACCGACCTGTTTTACGAAATGTATCTCTTAATGTTAAAAGAGGAGAAGCCGTTGGTTTACTAGGCCCAAACGGTGCTGGAAAAACTACATGTTTTTATTGCATCACAGGCTTAATTACACCGGATTACGGCGATGTTCATATTGACGGACAGGATATTACCAATATGCCAATGTATCGTCGTGCTCGTATGGGAATAGGATACCTTCCGCAAGAAGCTTCTATTTTCCGTTCTCTCACGGTTGAAGATAATATTAAAGCTATTCTTGAAATTGTTGTAGATGATGAAAGTCAACGCGAAAATATGTTGGAAGAATTACTTTCTGAATTCTCCATTGCTCATTTAAGAAAATCGCCGGCGATTGCTTTATCCGGAGGCGAAAGAAGACGTCTTGAAATAGCACGCGCTTTAGCAAGCCAACCTAATTTTATTCTGTTAGATGAACCATTGGCTGGTATTGACCCCATTGCTGTTGGAGAAATCCGTAATCTCGTTGCGCAATTAAAATTGCGAGGATTAGGCGTTTTAATAACAGACCACAACGTCAGAGAAACATTGGACATTACTGACAGAGCTTACATTCTTCACGGCGGAAGCGTTTTAATGGAAGGAACGCCCGATGAAATTGTCAGCAACAAAGAAGTCCGCAAAGTTTACCTCGGCGACAACTTCTCTATGTAAGTAGAGGATATTTCAGCCATGGCGGTTACTCCTAAGCTTGAAATACGACAATCCCAGTCTCTGCTTATGACGCCGCAACTTCGGCAAGCCATCAATCTTTTACAGCTCACTAATTTAGAACTCAACGAGTTAATAACTAAAGAACTCGAATCAAATCCTTTATTAGAAAGAGAAGATGAGTATTTAGCTTCTGATGACACAAAAGAACAAACCATTGATGATTATGATATTCCCGCTACAGAAGAAGAACAATTTTCTCCGGATATTGATTATGATAATGCTTTTGATGATGCTGAAAGTGATCGTATCGGATACGAACCTTCGTGGGAAAACTATAAAAGCACGAACATAGATGATGAAAATTTTGATTATTTAGAACAACGCGTCAAAGCCAAAGAGTCTGTCTATGATCTTTTAACCAGACAAATAGAAAGCCGTTTTCAAAACCCAAAAGAACGGAAGAGCGTCGTGTAGGGAAA
>CAMHFM010000156.1 GCA_946184595.1 uncultured Azospirillum sp. | reverse complement strand
AACCCTCAGAAGCAGAACAAATTACCGTAACAAACGCTTCTTTCGTTGAAACCGCTGAAACTCCGGCAACAGAGAATAAAATCAAAGAAAAAACTAATGTAAAAGAAACGACACCGGCACCGGCTGATAAAGTAGATACTAAGCCCTCAAAACCGGGACGTGTTCTTTTAAAAGTAAATAAAGAAACATGGATTGAAGTTAAAGACGACAATAAACTCTGGATTAGTAAAGTCATGCCGGCCGGAAGTGAATACACTGTTCCGGATAATGGCAATGGAAAAACCGTTTCTTTCGGTAATACTGACGGCGTTGATGTTATCATTGACGGAAAAGTTGTTACAGTAGTTTCTAAAAACAAAAAAACTAATATTAAATTAGATGCCTTTTTAGGCAACCATTAGCTGTTTTTATATTTAAAGAAAATAGCAAGGTCTTCCCTTGCTGTTTTCTTTTTTTGTAAAAATCCACCATCACATACAAGGCAACAAAAATGACAAAAATACAAAATGTTAGAGGAACTTACGATTTATACGGTGAAGCTAAAAGAAAAGCTAAAAAAGTTATTTCCGTCGGTAGTAATATCGTTGAAAAATATGGTTTTGAAGAAATAGAAACACCTATTTTTGAATTCACCGAAGTTTTCTCACGCAATCTGGGCGACACTTCAGATATTGTCACAAAAGAAATGTATTGTTTCCAAGATCGCGGCGGAGAAAGTCTTACTCTGCGCCCCGAAGGAACAGCCGGTGTTGTTCGTTCTTTCATTTCTGAAGGAATGCAACAAAATCTTCCTGTAAAATTATATTATACCGGACCGATGTTTCGTTATGAGAGACCGCAAAAAGGACGGCAAAGACAGTTTACCCAATTTGGTTGCGAATTATTAGGCGTTGAAACGCCCCAAGCAGATATAGAGCTTATTTCTATGGCTTATGAATTTATCGAAAGTTTGGGTCTTGCCGGCAATGTAACGGTTGAAATTAATTCCTTAGGCGATACAGAAAGTCGTAACAACTATCGCGAAAAATTAGTTTCTTATCTGAAAGAACATTTCGATGAATTATCTGAAGACTCTAAAAACAGATTAGAAAAAAATCCTTTACGCGTTTTGGATTCTAAAGAAGAATGCGATAAACAAGTTGTCGCTAATGCACCTTTATACTCTGAAAGCTTAAATGAAGCTTCAAGCAAATTCTTTGCTGACGTTTTGAAAGGGCTTGATGATTTGGGAATTAAGTATCGCGTCAACAATCGTCTTGTCCGAGGATTAGATTACTATTCACATACTGTTTTCGAGCTGGTAACAGATAAACTTGGAGCACAGGGAACAGTCCTGGCCGGTGGTCGTTATGATGGATTGGTAGAACAGATGGGCGGAGGAAAAGTTGCCGGTATCGGTTGGGCTTGCGGTGTTGAAAGATTAAGTATGTTGTTAGAAGAAGATACTTCTTTACCTCGTCCGATTGCTGTCATTCCGGTTGGAGAAGATACAAATGATGAAGCAATTAAAATAGCCTACAAATTACGTCGAGCCGGTTATCGTGTCGAACACAGTTACAACGGTAATCTGAAAAAAAGAATGATGAAGGCCAACAAAGTCAAAGCCTATTTGGCGGTTATTATTGGCAGTGATGAATTAGCCTCTCAACAAGTTACTTTAAAAGATTTAGATAAAGGTGAACAAAGAACCGTCATGTTAGCTGATTTATTGAAGGAAATAAAATAATGGTCGCTTTTGCAGAAAAATTAGCCAATGTCGTCAGTCGTTACGAAGAAATTCAAGCTTTAATCAGTTCGCCTGATTTAAACGCTGATGATTTAGTAAAAATGAACAAAGAATTATCTGCGTTGACACCCGTTGTTGAAGCTGTTCAAGAATACAAGCACGCTGAACAAAATATGTTTGACGCAAAAGCCATGATGGACGATTCTTCATTAGATAAAGAAATGAAAGATTTGGCTGAAGCCGAATATTATGAAATAAAAGAAAAACTTCCGGAAATGGAAAAACAAATCAAAATTTTGCTACTTCCGAAAGATGATGAAGATGAAAAAAATGCTATTTTAGAAGTACGTGCAGGTACAGGTGGAGACGAAGCCGCTTTGTTTGCGGCTGTTCTTTTTGAAATGTATCAACGTTACTCTGCCAATATGGGATGGAAATTTGAAGTATTGGATGCAGATGAAAACGGTCTTGGCGGCTACAAACAAGCCAGCGCAAAAATTACCGGAAAAGATGTTTTCGCACGCCTTAAATTTGAATCCGGAGCGCATCGCGTTCAACGTGTTCCTATAACAGAATCTCAAGGTCGTGTTCATACTTCTGCCGCAACGGTTGCGGTTTTACCAGAAGTTGAAGAAGTTGATATGTACATTAATCCGGCCGATTTAAAAATTGACGTTTACCGTGCTTCCGGTGCCGGTGGTCAACACGTCAACAGAACTGAATCTGCTGTTCGTATTACTCATATTCCGACAGGAACTGTTGTTCAATGCCAAGACGATCGCTCTCAATATAAAAATAAAGAAAAGGCGATGAACCATTTACGTTCAAAATTATATGATTTACAAAAATCTCAAATTGACAGTGAATACTCTGAACGACGTAAATTACAAGTTGGTTCCGGAGATCGTAGTGAACGTATTCGCACCTATAATTATCCGCAAGGACGTGTCACAGACCACCGCATTAATTTAACATTATATAAATTAGATGAGGTTGTTTCCGGTGACGCTTTAGGTGAAATTATTGATGCTCTGATTACAGAAGATCAGGCACAAAAACTTGCTGAATTAGATTAAATTCTCTAAAAATCGTAGA
>CAMHFM010000155.1 GCA_946184595.1 uncultured Azospirillum sp. | reverse complement strand
AACATCAACCTTATCTCCGGCTTTCTTACCGATTAATTGGTCTTCAAAACCAGGGATAAATGATCCTGAACCAAGTTCCAAAGGATAATTTTCACCTTTACCGCCTTCAAATTCGACACCATTAATTGAGCCTACAAAATTAATAACAGCAGTATCACCCTTTTTAGAAGCTCTGTTTCCTTCAATTTTTACAACATTGCGACGAGACTGAGCCAAGAAATTTAAAGCCTTTTCAATCTCTTCTGCAGGAACTTCAGCTACAGGCTTTTCTAATTTGATAGAACTTAAATCACCAAATTTAATCTCAGGTAAAACTTCCAAAGACATTTCAAATGAAATATCTTTTCCTTCTTCAAACTTACCCATTTTGACATCAGGAGTCATAGCAGGCGTAATTTTTTTAGAAACTAAGACTTCTCCGGCAGCCTGATTAACCATATCATCCAAAGCCTCACCTAAAACGGTAGGACGGAATTTTTGCATAAGCATAGCTTTAGGAGCTTTCCCCGGACGGAAACCCGGTAACTTTGTTGTTTTTGCCAAAGCACTGACTTTGTCTGCAACTTTGTTTTCAAAATCAGTGTGACTAATGGTAATTTGAAAGACTTTCTTCAAGCCTTCGGATTTTAATTCTTTAACGTTCATTGTTATCTCTTCACTTATAAAAAATTAAACCATTCTGCTCCTTAATAGAAACAGATTGGTGCGGACGGAGAGACTTGAACTCTCATGACTCACGCCACAGGAACCTAAATCCTGCGTGTCTACCAATTTCACCACGTCCGCAAACATTAAACTGGTTGATTGAATAGTACATAAAAAAATCTTTAGGTCAAGATAAAATTCACAATCCTAATTAAAATTATTGTAATCTCATATATTATTTAATATTATGAGCAAAAATAGTGCGCGATTCATTCTAAATAAGGAGTAAAGTAGTGCTTTATAACTCATTAAAATCCGGTTTGGCTTTACTATTAACTGCAACACTTCTGGGCGCTTGCGGTCTCATGGGAGGAAATGGTGGTAGTACAAAATTTTCCCTGTTCGGAGATAATGGCGAACATGAAGCCGATCTGGCTGTTGTAGCTTATAGTCAAGGAAATTTTGAAGAAGCCGATACCCATGTTTTAGAAGCTTTAGATGATAATAAAAAAAATGTCAAAGCCTTGTTAGTTGGAGCTTTACTCTCAGAAAGGACAAATCGCCCTCAACGTGCACGTCAATATTATGAAGAAATTTTATTATACAATGGTAATGAAGTTTCATTCTTAGGAACAACAACATCTCAACCTGAAAAAATAACAGATATTGCTCGTAAACGTTTAAGACAATTAAGCTTAACTCAAAACAAACTGATTGTTGAGGATAATAAAGGAAATAAGGTATTTAACACCAGCCAAAGTACTGCCTCTAAAAGTAATACAACTGATATAAAAAATGCCTTATCGGCTCGTAAAACAAAAGCACCTATAAAATCAAATCCTAATGATATTGAATCTCTCTTCAATGACGATGAAAAAAACACAATTGCTCGCTTTTTAATTCTGAAAGAGCTGGCTGAAAGCGATTTGATAACTAAAGAAGAATTCCTACGCGCTCGTCAAGCTAATATCGGTGGTCTTTTACCATTAACGCATACACCCGCCTCTTCTCAAGTTGTCAAACCGGTACCAACAGCAAGCATTATCATTGACCGAATTAATGCACTGAAGGCCGCAGCCGAAGATCGTGCAATTACCGCAAAAGAATTTTCGGCTGAACGTAATCTGATTATTGAGGCTATTTTACCTCCAAGACCGGCTCAAAGATTAAAGAAAAAAGCACCGGCACGTGAAATCATTCCTGCAGCAAGAGATTTACGTAAACTGGAAGTTGTTTACGACTTAAATTTGATTACTTCCGGTGAAAAAGAAAAAGAACGTGCCGCCATTGAGCAAGCTTTAGGTTTAGGAGCTCCGGCACAAGAAGATCCAACAATAGCCCTTGTTCCTGCACAAATTGAGGTAAAAGCACAACCTCAAGCAAATTTATCGGTGCAGGAAGTTATTAAAATTGTTGAACCGGATGCCGCAACGTCTGACGAATCTCAAACTGTCAAGGCCAACAAACCAACAAATGAAGCAAAACCCCTTTTGCCTAACGTATCCAGCCCATTTAATAAATAATTGAGATAATAAAAATGAATAATAATAATCCTCGCAAAACTTTTGCGATTATTTCACACCCGGATGCGGGTAAAACAACCTTAACAGAAAAACTTTTATTATTTGGCGGAGCTATTCAACAAGCTGGCGCTGTCAAAGCTCGTGGAGAAAACAGAAGAGCCCATTCTGACTGGATGAAAGTCGAACAGGAAAGAGGTATTTCTGTTGCTTCATCCGTTATGACATTTGATTACAAAGATATAACCTTTAATTTACTTGATACACCGGGACACGAAGACTTTTCTGAAGATACCTATCGTGTTTTAACTGCCGTTGATTCTGCTATTATGGTCATAGACTCGGCAAAAGGTATTGAATCTCAAACTAAAAAATTATTCGAAGTTTGTCGCTTACGCGATATGCCTATTATTACATTTATCAATAAATTAGACCGCGAAGGATTAGATCCTTTTCTTCTTCTAGACGACATAGAAAAAACTTTAGCTTTAGACGTCACACCGGCTAGTTGGCCTATTGGCATGGGTAAAGATTTTTTAGGCTGCTATGATTTATTAAATGACCAATTAATTTTAATGAATAAAACCGGAAATAAAGGCCAAATCAATGCCACCATTGAAACTTGCCAAGGGCTCTATGATAAAAAACTCGATAATTTATTACCAGAGTATGCTGTTACTAAGTTACGTGAAGACGTAACCATGGTTCGAGAACTCTGCCCTGCTTTTGATAAAGAATTATATTTAGCA
>CAMHFM010000154.1 GCA_946184595.1 uncultured Azospirillum sp. | reverse complement strand
GGCGCTTTTTATTGGGATTAGTACCTTTACAATTATTTATAAAGGAGAGTTCAATTTTGAACAAATAACCTATGCCGCCGGTAGCATCATGATTTTTGCTTGGTTGATATACATCTTGCTGAAAGTAGGGAAATTCCTTGCGTATATTTTAAAAAAGACATATTCCTTTTTTAAAAATATTATCAAGATATATTGGAACTGGGTATTAAGCCATTGAACACAAAAAATCCCGCGTCTTTCGGCACGGGATTTTTTTATTGTCAATTAAAGAAGAATTACTTCAATTCAACTTTAGCACCAGCGGCTTCCAATTTAGCTTTGATTTCTTCAGCTTCAGCCTTAGGAGCACCTTCTTTAACAGTCTTAGGAGCACCGTCAACGAGGTCTTTAGCTTCTTTCAAACCTAATTGTGTAATAGCGCGGATTTCTTTAATAACATTAATCTTGTTAGCGCCAGCTTCAGCTAAGATAACATCAAATTCATCTTTTTCTTCAGCGGCAGCGGCACCTGCAGCACCACCGGCAGCAACAGCTACAGCAGCAGCGGCAGAAACGCCCCATTTTTCTTCTAACATTTTTGATAAGTCAGCAGCTTCCATAACTGTTAAGGCTGACAATTCATCAACTAACTTGGCTAAATCGGCCATATTTTTTCTCCAATATAAATAAATTAAACTTTTTAACTAAAAACACTTTGGTTCTTAAATTTGCATCAAGCATTTTTTTGTTTTAGGCTAGGTATTACGCCGTTATTTTTGAGTGCAGTGTACCAAAACAGTACATAAACGAAAAAATAACAAGTAAGAACAGCATAAAACGAAAAATTATGCAGCTTGTTGCTCTTTTTCTGAATAAGCTTTAGTAACACGAGCTAATTGTGCACCCGGAGCTTGTAACAAACCAATAATTTTGGCGCGTAATTCATCCATAGACGGAATAGTAGCCAAACGATTGATTTCAGCAACAGACAAAACGCCTGTACTCATAGCACCGCCGACAATAATTAATTTCTCGTTTTCTTTAGCAAATTCAACACAAGCTTTACAAGCAGAAACCGGATCATTAGCGAATGCAATAGCAGTCGGACCTTTGAACAAATCGGCAATGCCTTCAAACTTTGTGCCTTTAAGAGCCAAACGAGTAATCCGGTTTTTAGTAACTCTAAAACCTGCACCAGCTTTTCTGATTTTATCTCTCAATTCAGAAACCTCAGCCACCGTTAACCCTTTATAGTGGGAAACGACAACGATTTCTGCACCACCGAATAAACTATTCAGATCATTGAGCAAGTCTGTTTTTTCATTACGGTTCACTTGTTGTCTCCAAATGTGGATACCTTACGATACCCGTTTTACTAAACACCATTATAAACACATCGCAAAGCCATGCGTTATAATGAACTCAATCTGTCCGAGGAGAAAAATATATAAAAGAAATGTATTTACTCTCGTCTATGCAGGAGATTAAGGCATCTGCCACCTGCAGTCTTGGACAGGGTAAACGACTCAAAGTCATTTATTGACTTGGTTTTTAATATATTAAATTCATATTGTCAATATATTTTTGATAACATTTTTACATAAAAAAGGGAGTATAAAAACTCCCCTTCTTTATTTCATTTAATCTGTAAGATTTGAGGCTAATACGACGAAACCTCTTAAGCGCGGTGTACAAAAAAACCTCCCGAAGGAGGTTAAATCAAACTTATAAGGTTTGAGGGTTATATGGAAAGAGTTTTCGACGACGTGTACAAATAGCTACACGAGAAGAAAACTCTCCCATAGAACACCAAATATTATAAGTTTGAAAAGTCGACGCGAACGCCAACACCCATTGTACTGCTCAATGAAACTTTCTTCATATAAGTTCCTTTAGCTCCACTTGGTTTAGCTTTCATAATGGTTTCAATAAAAGCTTTAGCGTTTTGTGTTAATTGCTCTTCAGTAAAAGATGCTTTACCGATACCGGCATGAACAATACCGCTCTTTTCAACACGGAATTGAACTTCACCAGCTTTAGCATTTTTAACAGCGGTAGCAACATCAGCTGTAACAGTACCGAGTTTCGGGTTTGGCATTAAGCCTTTAGGACCTAAAACACGAGCAACACGACCAGCCATACCCATCATATCAGGGGTTGCAATACATCTGTCAAATTCAACTTTGCCGGCCATAATAGAGTCGACCAAGTTTTCAGCACCAACAATATCAGCTCCGGCAGCTTTAGCTTCATCAGCTTTTTCGCCTTGAGCAAAAACGGCAACGCGGATTTTTTTACCGCTGCCGTTAGGCAAAGCGCAAACACCGCGAACCATTTGATCGGCATACTTCGGATCAACACCTAAATTGATAGCAACATCAATTGTTTCGTTAAACTTAGCAGTAGCGTTAGCTTTAACGATTTTAACAGCTTCAGCCAAACTATAAGCTTGGTCTTTATTAACTGTCTTATAAGCATTTTCTATTCTTTTTCCCATCGTCTTACTCCACTACCTTAATACCCATAGAAACAGCTTGTCCCTTAACCATATTCATAGCTGCTTCAACTGTAGAGCAATTCAAGTCAGGCATTTTGGTCTCTGCAATTTCTTTAACCTGAGCCAATGTAATCTGACCGGCAAAAGACTTACCTGGTTCCTTAGAAGCAGACTTAACTTTAGCAGCCGTCTTAATATAGTAAGCAACAGGAGGAAGTTTTGTAACAAATGTAAAAGACTTATCTTCAAAAGCTGTAATAACAACCGGAACAGGAATACCTGGTTCCATTTTTTGTGTAGCAGCATTGAATGCTTTACAGAATTCCATAATATTCAAGCCTTTTTGACCCAAAGCAGGACCAACCGGTGGAGAAGGGTTAGCTTTTCCAGCGGGGATTTGCAGCTTGATTAATCCTAAAATTTTCTTTTTAGATTTAGCCATT
>CAMHFM010000153.1 GCA_946184595.1 uncultured Azospirillum sp. | reverse complement strand
ATGGTGAAATGCAAGAAAAATTGCCAGAGCCGATGATTAATGTTTTTATTCCGACCACACCTAATCCGACATCAGGATTTTTAATTTTTGTACCGAAATCAGAAGTGATAGAATTAGATATTAGTGTTGAAGATGCAATAAAATTCATCATTTCCGGAGGAATTGTTAATCCGGAAGAGGAAAAGATAAAGAAAAAAGCAGAAAAATAAAAGAAGCTCCGCAAGCGCGGAGCTTCTTTTATTAATTAACCGTTAGATTGGGAATTCTGGCGATTTTGTTGTCTGACAGAAGCGAAAGTTTTAATTTTTTCCCAAGCTTCTTTAGCTTTGATCTTCCAACCATGACTACTGTCTTTCTCATACATGGCTTGCTGATGTTCATACTCTTCAGCAGTTTTAGCTTCCCCGCCATAGAATTTATCTAAAGAACCAACAAATACACGAGATTGAGATTGATAAGAACCCAAAAAGGTTTGAGCATCCGTTTGTTCTTGAGCTGTCATTTTAGAAACATCCCTTGTTCCCAAACCGACAAATTGTGTATCACGAGCAAACTCGCCGGCATAGTGTGTAATTTGTTCAAAAGATTGGAAAGGTGTCTTTTTATTACTTCTTTCAATGCTTTCATAAAGTCCTTTACAGAAATTTGATTCATAAGGTCTAGCACTATGAGCATTGAAATCATCAAGACGTTCTTTATTTTCTTTCTTTTTGAAGATATTACGAGTTTGCAAATTATCCTCAAATTTCTTACGCCGTCTGGCTAAGAATGCATCCATAGGTATTTGTTTATTCTCAACACGCTCAGCTGTTTTTCTTTCTTTTTCAACTTGAGCACAGTATGCAACCCACTGCTGATATGCGCTATGTTTAGCCGGATTTGTCGGATCATCAGTTGTTTGCGGATCCTTTCCTTTTAGAATTTGGTATTCAAAAATAGCCAATTTCTCAACAGGTTGCGGAATAACAGGATTTGGCTTTGGATCAACGTGATGAGGAGGATTGTTCGGATTAGGTATTTTGCGACGAACATCATCAATTTTAACTTTAGCATTTGCACCGACACGCTCAGCTAAAGCACGATTTTCACCTTGATTGTCATGAACCATTGTAAATGGCAAAATATCGCGAGGATCTTCAACCGGTTGAAGAATACGAGCCCAAAGTTCATTTTCACCGGGATGTTCATGCATTTCATAACCGACATCAGCTTTGGCTTGATAAGAGTCAGGATTTTTACCATCACCTAATTTATCAAAATCTTTTAGTTTACCCATATCATTAACACCATTTTCATGCTGTCCGCCGACATGGTCTTCAACTAATTGAATAACTTTAGCATCAGCTTCGGTCAATTCTTTACCTTCAAGAAGTTTATGGTAAACATCTTGATAGTTTGTAGTATTACCAGCTTCATCAGTATAACTCAAAACTTCACCGATAGGTTTACCGCTATCTGAAATAGCATCAGGGTTTTTAGCCAACATACCAGCCGCCTGATACATTTTATAAAAGAGCATATCACTGTTTGATTTGAATTCGCCATCAATAAAACTATTCATATCTTTATGTGTCTCAGCTAATTTATCTAAAGAACTAATAGCATTTTCATAAGCCGTTTTGCCTCCGGCAGCGAAATCTTTATCAATAACGTCATTTCCGTTATCATCTTTACGCCAACCACCTGTTCCCCAATGAGCTTTGTCATCATCAAATAAAACTTTCATACGGTGCTGAGCAAAATCAAGTTCTTCTTTCGTATAATCACGTGTATAAAACTTATCATGACCATCTTGAACTTGGAAAGCGCCTTTATCGTCTTTATCGCAGTATTCAAATTTATAGCCTTGTTTTTCTAATTCCTCAGGAGAGAGGCCCTTTAAGTCATTAATTTTATCAGGATCTGTAACGGGTTCATCATGAGAAGCCATATCTAAACCGGCTTCATGCATACCATAGCCGAGAGCCATAGATGTTCCGATAGCCGTTCCTGCAGAGAGCGCAACAGAGAAGGCTGCAACACCGATAGATTTCTTCCAACTATCCCCTTTTTCTCTTTGACGGATAGTCGTTTTGACAAGGTTGGTAAGATTACTAACACCTAGAGCACCGTATCTCAAACCGTCAGCTAATAATCCGCCACCAATTGCAATCGCTGTCGTTGTAGCAATAGAAGAACCAATCTCACCGATATGGTCTTTTAAGAATCCGAGAGAACTGAACTGACGATTATTCTTCTTAGCTTCTTCTTTAAGACGAGAGTACTTGCTTCCTAAACGCCAAGCAGCTTGAGCACCGACATAACCGGCATAAACAAAGTTTCCAAAAGGAATGAAAGAAGACCCATATCTTGCCAGTTGATTTAAAGCCTGGCGTCCTATGTTTCCGGCAGAAGCCGCAGCTTGAAGTCTTGTTTTTGCAATTTGATAGTATGGATCAAAACGTTTAATACAAGTATTATCAAATTTTTTAATGCTTTCAGACATATGACCGATAACATTGGTCTTTTTACCAATCTTCGTTCCTAAACGATTTAAATAGCCATAGTTACTATTGGTGTATCTGGCAAAATTGGTAACCAAAACATTATTATCGACAACATATTTTCCGTTACCGGATTGAATGGCAGCTAAAGCCTGATTTCCCCGTTGTTTAGCTTCATTTTCACTAAGAGGTTGTGGAACATAATTCGGATCAGCCTGTTTTTTACTCTGTTCTGCAATTAAATGTTTAGCTGCTTCATTAGCTGTTAATAAAGCACCTAATTCAGCCGTATAGAGTTGATCAATTTCGCTTTGGATAGCAGCTTCAAGATCCTTATCCTTTTTGCCTTTATGCTTAACGGCAGCATTCATAATTGCTTTTTGAATGACAGCATCGTTAAATGAGTCATAAAGTTCTTCACGTTTAGTTTTTCCTGTTTTAGGATT
>CAMHFM010000152.1 GCA_946184595.1 uncultured Azospirillum sp. | reverse complement strand
GTCCCAGAAACAGGTTCTCCATACAAACTTTCATCCCATAGTAATTTTTCATATTTTTCCCAAAACAATTTTGTTGTATCAGCGCTTAAACGTTGATTTCTTTCTTGAAGGACAACATTTTTTTCTTTTATGAATGCATCATCTGTGATATTAAGTCCTGTCATCCTATCAGCTTCCAGGTACATTGCCAGTTCTAATCTATCTACGCTTAAAAACTGGTAATAATATGTAAAATCATGAGATGTTGCCGCATTGCTGATACCGCCGTTTTTTTCTATTAACTCGTTAAATTTACCATCCGTAAATTTATGCGTCCCACGGAACATAAGATGCTCTAAAAAATGGGCTATTCCCCCCTTACCGACCGGCTCATCAACACGTCCGACTTTATAGAGGACAACTTGTTTAACAATCGGCGCTTTATGATTAGGAATAACAATAACTTGTAAACCATTATCCAAGAAAAATTCTTGAGCATTATCTAACGCTGCCTTTGCCGGATGAATTACTCCGAAAAGCACAATACAAATAATTATTTTTCCTATAAATTTATGCAAAACCTTCCCTTACTTCATTTTTTGCAATAACGCCTGTTCTCCGGCACTCAATTCCGGTTTATCAATATTTTCTTCTTCATCAACGATTATGGGGCGCAATCCAAACTCTGGCGGAATCGATAATGGTGCACGCGAGACAACCAACATTTCATCTGGAGAATCTTTTTCTATTCCCAAATCTTTCTTTGTCAAACCACAAGCACAAACCATTACAGCCAATACGGAAGATAAAATTATTTTTTTCATCATTCACCTCTCTTAATTTTCTTTTTTAGAAGGAATAAACCCGTTAATGATAACCAGCGCAGCACCTATGCAAATAAAACTGTCAGCAGCATTAAATGCCGGCCAATGGTAATCCCCTACATAAAAATCTAAAAAGTCAAAAACAGCGCCTAAACGAATACGATCAATGACATTTCCCAGTGCTCCGCCGATAATAAAGCCCAATGCCACCTGCATCATACGACTTTTCTCTGTTTTCAGCCATTTAAGTAAGGCCAAAACGATGATTATTGCTACACCAGATAAGATATAAACACCGTTAATTCCAAAATCATTAAACATTGAAAAACTGACACCTGTATTCCACGCCCGAACAATCGCAAAAAACGGCGCCAAGACAATTGCTGCATAATCCGTTAAAACATAATGCAGAATAACATACTTCGAAACTTGGTCTATAATGACAACACCTAACGCAATTAATAATCCGAATAACAACAGAATACTCCTTATTTTAAAATTTTTTTGATTATATTCCGCTTTTTAGCGGAGTTAAAGTCTCAATTCGTACATATTCAGAATTTTATTTTAAAACAGCAATAACTTAGCTAGTCCAAGAAAAATAAAGAATCCGCCGGAATCGGTTACGGCAATCAGGAACACGCCGGAGGAAATTGCAGGATCCGCCTTGCATTTATTCAATATCAACGGAATTAAAATTCCCGCTAAGCTGGCAATAGCCAAATTAATTAGCATTGCCAAACCGATAACTAAGCTTAACCTCTCGTATTCAGGGAACCGATACCAAGTAATCACCCCTATCATTCCGGCAAAAAGCAATCCGTTCATTAATCCGACTAAGAACTCTTTTCCTATCATTCGCCAAGTATTGCGTGAGGTTAATTCTTTGGTTGCTAAGGCTCTGATAACCACTGCCAAAGTTTGATTTCCCATTGTGCCGCCCATTGAAGCCACAATTGGCATTAAAACAGCCAAAACTGCAATCTCGGCAATCATATTTTCGAATCCGCTGATAACCATTGAAGCCAAAATTGTTGCAATCAAATTTGTAATCAACCAAATCACGCGGGATTTAAAAATTGCAAATGGTGATTTATAAACATCACCTTCTTCAGCACCGGACAAGGCCATAATATCTTCGGAAGCTTCTTCATGGATAATATCAACGACATCATCAATATTAATCACACCGACCAATCTTCCTTTGGCATCTACAACTTCAGCAGACAACCAACCGTATTCACGGAACATATGTGCAACTTCTTCCTGATCGGTATAAACATTAATCGGGACAATTTCTCCGTCTTTTATGGCATCCAATGTTTCCGTTGCTTTTGCGCGTACCAATTTATCAAGCGTGATTTCTCCGGTCGGGCGATATTGGTCATCTGTTAAGAAAATTGTATAGAATTCGTCAGGAAGTTCCTGCTCTTTGAGTAAATAATTTTTAGCTTCTTTAACTGTCCAATCATCAGGAATCGCTACAAATTCTCGTGACATAATACGACCGGCAGAATCTTCAGGATAAGCTAAAGATGATTTAACCTGTTGCTTCAGTTCAGGATCAAGTTGGGCAATAACCTCTTTTTGCTCATCTTCATCCATATGTTCCAAAAGTTCAACAGCATCATCAGAGTCCAATTCGTTAACAATGTGAACTATTTGTTCTTCATCTAAGCTATCGATAACTTGCTCTTGGACGACATCATTTAATTCCGGCAAAACATCAGGATTAAGATGTTTACCGATCATATCTAATAATTTTTGACGATGTCCTGTATCTAAGCTCTCTAAAATATTGGCTATTTCATATTCATCTAAGCCATCAATAATTTTGCGGACATGAGCAATATCATCCTCATTCAAACCGATGAGAATCGAATTAATCATTTTAGGTCCGACGCCTAAAACTTGTTGTTGAGGATAAGCACAACGACGTGGCGAACATTTCGCCTTCATGTATTTTTTTTGCTTAGCTTTCATACGCGGATTGGGTTTGGTTTTATGTAAATTCTGACTCATTTTACCCTCCTTTCCGCATTACTAAAATTTTGCTTTAGAATACCCAGATTTTTTTTCGAGTCAACGATATTGGAAACATTTACCCTTTATTTTCTTTATTGTTTTTGATAACC
>CAMHFM010000151.1 GCA_946184595.1 uncultured Azospirillum sp. | reverse complement strand
CTTTTGACGCTGATATTATATATATCAGTAATGGAAAAATTGTTTCCGAACTTCCTCATATTGAAGGTGTAACTTTTCAAATAATATCATCTGCAGAAGCTTTATCAAATTATCCGTTTGCTAAAATGAATGCGGCTTATTTAACCCAAGGATTACAAATTGAAATTTCAGGAACGCTTAATCAACCATTAGTTTTAAATTATTTTATGATGCCTGAAGATAAAAATTATTTTTACCATTTCCGCAATCGGATCATTTGTAAGTCAAATTCTAAAGCTGAGATTATAGAACAATTCACTTATGATGGAGAGGTAAAGTCTTGCTACTTGGCCAACATTGTCAATGAGATAGAAATTCAACATCATGCACAGTTAAACCACTATAAATACCAAAACGAAGCATTTAAAGCCAATCATATTGCTTTGCATAAAGTAAATATTGCCGAAGGTGGAAAATATAACAGCTTTTGTTTGCAAAAAGGCGCAAATATCGCCCGCAATGAAACGGAAGTTTCTCTGAACGGAGAAGAAGCGGAAGCTGTTGTTAATGCCGCATATATGATGAATGGATGGGCAACGCTCGATACCACAACAAATATTTATCATTATCAACCTGAAACAAAATCTTCTCAGATAATAAAAGGTGTTATCGGAGGAACAGCAAAAGGTGTTTTCCAAGGGCGAATTCATATTGCCCCGAATGCAGATCATACTTCAGGAACGCAATTACATAAAGCCATTTTGTTAAGCGATACGGCTGAAATAGATGTTAAGCCAGAGTTGGAAATTTTTGCAGATGATGTTAAATGTTCTCATGGGGCTGCCAGCGGAGAGTTGGATAAAGAACAGTTGTTTTATATGAAAGCTCGCGGAATTGGGGAAGAAGAAGCAAAAAACATTTTGATAGAAGCTTATTTAAATGATGTAATCAATACGATTAAAAATGAAAAAATTCGAGAGTGGTTTAAAAGTTTGAGATAAAGGACAAGTCAGCGACCATGTATGATGTTTATAAAATTCGCCAAGATTTCCCTATTTTATCGGTTTTAATTAATGGTAAACCGAATACATTTCTCGATTCTGCCGCTTCCGCACAAAAACCGGCACAAGTTATTGAAAAAATGCGCTGCTTGTATCTTGAAGAGTATGCAAATGTACATCGTGGATCTTATTATTTATCGGAGCAAATAACTATAGCTTACGAAGAGGCGCGCAGTAAAATTCACGAATTTTTGAATACTAAGAGTGATAAAGAGATTGTTTTTGTTCGTAATGCAACAGAGGGAATTAACTTGGTCGCGGCAACATGGGGAAGAAAGTATCTTAAAGCCGGTGATGAAGTCTTAATTTCAGAGGCCGAACATCATGCCAATTTAGTGCCATGGCAAGCGTTGCGGGATGAATTAGGAATTAAATTAAAAATATTTAAGGTTAATGATAAAGGGGAATATCAGGAAGAAGAATACCTGAAATTACTGTCAGATAAAACAAAGTTAGTCGCTGTGACGGGAATGTCTAATGTATTAGGGACAATTTTCCCGATAAAAGAGATAACACGTCAAGCGCATACCGTAGGGGCGAAAGTCCTTGTTGATGCCTGCCAATACGCCGTTCATCAAAAGATTGATGTTCAAGATTTAGATTGTGATTTTCTTGTCTTTTCGGGGCATAAAACTTATGGTCCGAGCGGTATCGGTGTACTTTATGGAAAATATGATATTCTCAATTCTATGCCGCCGTATCAATATGGCGGAGATATGGTCGATACCGTCACTTATGAAAAGACAACCTTTAATGAACCGCCGTTTCGTTTTGAAGCGGGAACACCGGCAATTATGCAGGCCATTGGTTTGGGCGAAGCCGTCAATTATATGATGACGTTGGGAATGCAAAATATTACAGCACACGAACAAGAATTAACCCAATATACAACGGAACAATTAAGTGCAATCAACGGTCTGAAAGTTGTCGGAGAAGCCAAAGATAAAGGCGGAGTTTTTTCTTTTAATGTTGAAGGAATGCATCCTCAAGATTTAGCCTTTATTTTAGATAAAGAAGGGGTGGCAGTTCGGACCGGACATCATTGTGCGCAACCGATTGTTAATCGTATGGGATATGAATCTCTGGCGAGAGCATCATTAGGTTTATACAACACCAAAGAAGATATTGATGTGTTAGTTGGTGCTATTCGTAAAGCTCAAAAGTTTTTCTAAAGGAAGACGAATATGGAAAATGTTTGGTGGATAGCGGCTTTAATTTCAAGTCTATTTACAGCCATTTACATCTATTCAAGCCAAATTTTCAAAATGCCGGCTTCGTTATTCATGACATATCGTGGTCTCGGTGCCGGACTTTTTATGTTGCCGTTTATTCCGTTTTTTCCATTCATACATGATCCCTATTTTTATGTGTTTGTAATTGCGCAAGGCTTATGGGCATCATATTTGGATAATCGTTTTTTTCATGCCGTCAATAAATACGGAGCAGAAATGACAAGTGCCATTCAACCGTTGAGTATCGGTGTGACATTTGTTTTTTGGCTGATGATTTACCCGTATCAAATTATTCTTTTAATCCATAATCCGTGGCGTTGCCTGGGAATCATTGCCTGTTTAGTAGGAATTACGATTACAATTTTGCAATTGCGTAAAAGTAAGATAGGTTTCCGTGCTTTTATATATTTATTGCCGTGCTTGTTTATGACAACAGGGTCAGATATTTTGAACAAACAGGCGATGTTTTTTGGAAAGGAAAATCTGTCTTCGGCTGTCTTTTATTATATTTTGATCATGAGTATTATCATGGGTGTAGCCAACTTATGGGCTTATTTAAGGACTTATAAAACATCCCTACTGTGGAAACCACAGAATTTGAAAAATGGGGTGATATTGGTTATTTGGGCACTTCTGTCTTTAGCTTCAAAGAACGTTGCGATGGCCAAAACATTTAATCCATCATATGTTGCAGCAATTA
>CAMHFM010000150.1 GCA_946184595.1 uncultured Azospirillum sp. | reverse complement strand
TTAACAAATACAACCAGTAAACAATTATTACAGGTTTATGATAAACCGATGATTTATTACCCGTTAGCAACATTGATGTTGTTTGGTATTAAAGATATTTTGATTATTTCTACCCCACAGGATACACCGAATATTGAAAAGTTATTTGGTGATGGTTCTCATTTGGGGTTAACATTGCAGTATAAAATTCAACCGGAACCGAAAGGTATTGCTCAAGCATTTACATTAGGGGCTGATTTTATAGGTTCTGATGATGTTTGCTTGATTTTAGGTGATAATATTTTCTATATGGGCGATCAGCTCAAATATTTTAGAGAAGAAGTTGCTAAAAATACCGGAGGTACGGTTTTCGGTTATCATGTTTCTGATCCGGAAAGATTTGGTGTTGTTGAATTTGATAAAGATCATAAGGCTATATCTATTGAAGAAAAACCTAAAAATCCAAAATCTAATTATGCCGTTGTCGGTTTATATTTCTATAAATCTGATGTGGTTGAGAAAGCTCGTTGTTTGAAGCCGTCGGCCCGTGGTGAATTAGAAATTACGGATTTGAATAAACAATATTTGCAAGAAGGACGTTTGAATGTTGTGACAATGAAACGCGGTAATGCTTGGCTTGACGCAGGAACGCCGCAATCATTGTTGGATGCTTCTAACTTTATTGGCATTATTGAAAAACGCCAAGATTTAAAAATCGCTTGTATTGAAGAAATCGCATATCGTCGGGGATTTATTGATGATGCGCAGATGCTGAAATTAATTAATTCGTTAAAAGACGGTGTTGCATATAAAGAATATTTGAAACGTGTATTTGAGGATTATCATGAAGATTTCTAAAACAGCCATTGATGGTGTTGTCATCATTGAACCACAGGTTTTTGAAGATGAGCGTGGTTATTTTTTTGAAAGCTATAACCAAGCTAAAATGGAAGAGGCCGGATTGCATTATAATTTTATTCAGGATAATCAGTCTAAATCTTCTTACGGCGTTGTTCGCGGTATTCATTTTCAAAAAGGAGAATATGCACAGGCTAAGTTGGTACGTGTTTTGGAAGGAACCGTATTGGATGTTGCCGTTGATTTACGTAAAAATTCTCCGACTTTCGGAAAATATGTCGCTGTTGAATTATCTGCTGAAAATAAAAAACAGTTAATGATTCCGAGAGGTTTCGGACATGGTTTTGCCGTTTTAAGCAAAACGGCTGTTTTTGCTTATAAATGTGATAATGTTTATAATAAAGCCAGTGAAGGTGGTATTCGTTTTAATGATCCTGATATCGGTGTTGATTGGAAAATTAATCCGGATGAGGCTATTTTATCTGAAAAGGATAAAAATGCTCCGTTTTTGAAGGAGGTTACATGTTTTTAGTCGTCGGTTCTAACGGACAGCTCGGCAATGAATTAAAATTGTTATTGCAAGACAAGGCTGTTTATGTTGATAAAGATGCATTGGATATCACAGATAAACAAGCTGTTCAAAATTTTGTAAATGGTAAGAATTTTGAAGCGATTGTTAATTGCGCAGCTTATACAGCCGTTGATAAAGCTGAAAGTGATGAAAAATTAGCAACTTTGATTAATGTTGATGGTCCGAGAAATTTGGCGGAAACAGGGGTTCCTTTGATTCATATTTCAACCGATTATGTTTTCGATGGAACAAACAGTAAGCCTTATACCGAGGAAGATAAACCGCATCCGCAAACAGTTTACGGACGTACAAAGTTAGCCAGTGAACAAGCAGTTATGAAGGCCGCAGAAACGGCAATTATTATTCGTACAGCGTGGTTGTACTCAACATTCGGCAATAACTTTGTTAAAACGATGAGACGTTTAGGTGCTGAAAGAAAATCTCTGAATGTTGTTTTTGATCAGGTTGGTACACCGACTTATGCTGCTGATCTAGCCAATGCTATTGTGACTATTTTATCGCAAATGAAAAAAGGGATGAAAGAAATTTATCATTTTTCAAATGAAGGTGTATGTTCTTGGTATGATTTTGCTTTAGCGGTAATGGCTCAGTCTGATTTAGATTGCCAAGTTATGCCAATTGAAAGCAAAGATTATCCGACACCGGCACAACGTCCTCATTATTCAGTTTTGAATAAAGCTAAAATTAAACGTGATTTTGGTTTAAAAATCAATAACTGGGCAGTCAGCTTGGCGGAATGTGTGGAGAAGATGAATAATGGTTTTTAGTTCTCTGGTATTCCTCTGGCTCTTTTTGCCGGTTGTTATCAGTTTATATTATGTTTCGCAAGACAAATATCGCAATTTATTGTTATTAATTGCGAGTTTGTTTTTTTATGCGTGGGGTGAGCCGATATATATATTGGTGATGATCTTTTCGATTTTAGCCAATTATATTTGCGGTCGATTTATCATTTCTGAAAATGGTAAAAATAGACTGGTGTTAGTTATTGGTATCATTGTTAATTTAAGCTTGTTGGGTGTATTTAAGTATAGTGGTTTTGTGATTGAAAATATCAATGCCTTGACGGGATTAAATATAGCAATTAAGCCGTTATCCTTACCGATCGGTATATCGTTTTATACATTTCAATCAATTTCGTATTTGGTTGATATTTATCGTGGAGTTTGTGAGCCGCAAAAGAATATTATCAAGATGGGATTATTTATCTCATTCTTCCCGCAATTAATTGCCGGTCCTATTTTGAAATATTATGATATTGCGGCACAAATTGATCAGCGCCAAGTGACTTGGAGTGGTTTTAATTATGGAGCGACACGTTTTATTATCGGTTTAGGAAAGAAAGTTATTATTGCCAATACAATGGCCGTAACAGCTGATCAAATTTTTGCTTTGGGACAAAATGAGGTAACAACGCTTGTCGCATGGATAGGTTTATTTGCTTATTATTTTCAGGTCTATTTTGATTTCAGTGGTTATTCAGATATGGCTATCGGCTTAGGTAAAATGTTCGGATTTAAAATTAATGAGAACTTTAATCATCCGTATACGGCTGTTTCTATTCAAGATCTTTGGCGTCGGTGGCATATTTCGTTAGC
>CAMHFM010000149.1 GCA_946184595.1 uncultured Azospirillum sp. | reverse complement strand
TGAGCATACTCCTTCTGTGCCAAAAACAACAAATGTTGTAATTTTTCATTCTCTAAATAAGCGTTATCTTGTTCTGCGCGATTAATAAACCAATAGGCAACATCAAGCGAAGAATTTGTAGCAGGAGCTTTCATCCATGTTCCTCTTTATGCATTTAATATGAAGTTACTATAAATTAAAATACAAATAAAAACAATGAGAAATCGTCATTTCTGTTATCAAATTTTGATTTTATACTTGTTCTATATAAGAGCTAAAAATTATTTTTTAAGGGATAGAAAAATGTCCGGTAGAATTAAATATATAACGGTTGTTGGTGGAATATTAGCTTTATTGGAAACAGGTTGCACACATTATGTAGCATTTCCTGAATTAGAGGAAGGTGTTATCTCTGATGAACAAAATGCAGCATATGACGATTCGATTCAGAATGAAGGAAAAAAAACTGTAAAAAAAGTTAAAGTTGTTGAGGCTAATATTCAAAAAGATCAAAAGAAAACGGAAAAAACGGATATAAAGAAAGCAGAAAAATCCAAAGCAAAAGAAACTGTTGTCGAAAAGAAGGCGGAAAAAGACTTAACAGTTCCTAATCCAGTCGTCTCCGATATTGCTGAAGATGAAGTAAAATATGTTGTTCCATCCAAAACAACGCCAGTTGTTATTACGGATATTGACTTAAAAGAAATGGATGCCGAGGATAATAAAACTAAGGTCATTAAACCGATTAGTGAAACAAAAACCATTCTTCCTGTTAAAAAAGAACAAAAAGTCATAAAAGGAAAAGTAGCTGTTTCTACAGAGCCAAGTGTTTTTTACTTAGCTGAAACAGTTTATTTTAATAATGGCGGATCAAGTGTTGATAACAGCTATTATAAAAAATTACGCCAGATTGTTAAAGAAGCAAAAGCACATAACGGAAAAATTATTGTTCAAGGGTTTGCATCCAGTCGTACTAAAAATACGGATATTATAACTCATAAAATGGCCAATTTGAAAGTATCTGTCGCGCGTGCGGAAAATATAGCTAAAATTTTGGCGCAATATGGAATGCCTAAAAATCGCATAATTACAGAAGGGTTATCCGATAGTCGCCCTGCATATCAGGAAGTTATGCCTGAGGGTGAGCGTTTGAATCGTCGAGCTGAAATCTATATCAGTTACTAAAGAGAGTAAAAGTGGTAAAGTCTGATAATCAAAAATCATTAAGCGGCTGCTTGTGGAAAGCAATGCCGTACGATGAGCGTCAAGCTGAGGTTATCAGTCAGAACTGCCATATTCCGCTACTGTTGGCCTCAATTATGTCAGCAAGAGGTTTAAGTGCTGATAGTGCAGAAGCCTATATTGTCCCAAAATTACAAAATTTAATGCCTAATCCTTCAGTGTTAAAAGATATGGATAAAGCGGCCATCAAAATAGCTGAAGCAATTATTGCTGGAAAAAAAATCGGTATTATCGGAGATTATGATGTAGATGGGGCAACCTCATCATCAGTGCTGCGTTTATTTTTAGAAAGTGTCGGAATTCAACCTGATATTCATATTCCTGAAAGAGATGAGGGATACGGGCCTAGTACAATGGCTTTTGATAATTTTAAAAAGCAAGGTATTGATTTTGTTATTACGACAGATTGCGGAACAACAGCTTTTGATGTTTTTGATTATGCCAAAGCACAAGGATTTGATGTTATTGTTCTTGATCATCACGAAGCGGAAGTTCGATTACCAGATGTTTATGCTTTGGTTAATCCAAAACGCTTAGATGAGGAGAATGATTACCCATACCTTAAATACATGGCTGCAGTTGGTGTTGTTTTTTTGACAATCGTTGCAATTAACAGAGAATTACGTAGTCGCGATTTTTATAAAGAGCATCAAGAACCACAATTAATGAAATGGCTTGATTTAGTAGCATTGGGCACAGTTTGTGATGTTGTGCCGCTGATTGGGCTTAATCGTGCTTTTGTTCGCCAAGGATTAAAAGTTATGGCGCAAAGACAGAATATTGGTATTAAAGTATTAGCTGATAAAGCTGGGTTAACAGAATCTCCGACAGCTTTTCATTTGGGATATATTCTCGGTCCACGGATTAATGCCTGTGGGCGCGTCGGAGAGGCATCATTAGGAAATAAGTTACTGTGTTGCCAAAATACAGAAGAAGCGGAAAAATTAGCAACAAAACTGGATGAGTTTAATTCCCAGCGCAAAGAAATTGAAAATTATGTTTTAGAAGAAGCTATAACCATTCTTGATAGTAAAGATTCAGAATATCCGATAGCTTTCGCTGCCGGTAAAAATTGGCATCAAGGTGTGGTTGGAATTGTTGCCGGTAAATTAAAAGAAAGGTACAATCTCCCGTCTTTTGTTATGTCAATCGAAGAAGATGAAGTAAAAGGATCAGCACGATCAATTCCTCAAATTGATCTAGGCGCTTTAATTATCTCCGCAAAAGAGAAAGGAATTTTAACCAAAGGCGGTGGTCATACCATGGCAGCAGGTTATTCGTTGCAAGAAGATAAAATAGAAGAATTTCGTGTCTTTGTTGGAGAATACGTTAAACAGCGCTTAGGGGAAGAAGCAATTGTTCCAGTTTTAGAATATGATTGTGCTGTGGATTTACGTGCGGCCACCGTAGAATTGGCAGAACAAATGGAAATGCTTGAACCATATGGTGCAGGAAATCCAGAGCCGAAATTGATTATAAAAAATGTGCGCTTTAAAAAGGCTGGAATTGTAGGAAGTGGACATGTCCGTTGTTTTCTAAGTTCAGATAGCGGTGGAAGCCTTAAAGCAATGGCTTTTAGAGCATCTGATAACGAATTAGGGCAGGCTATTTTAAATAATCACAATGAAGTTTTTGATGTGTTGGGAACATTACGTCTGGATAATTGGTTGGGCAGAAATTCGGTACAATTTATTATAGATGATGCAAAAAGGATAACACAATGAAAGAAAAAAAAGCAAAAAATAAAATGATTGTCAAAGAAAAAGATGTTTTTATGAAATTAGGTTCAAAAATTAAAGCCTATTTCTTTACGG
>CAMHFM010000148.1 GCA_946184595.1 uncultured Azospirillum sp. | reverse complement strand
ACAACAGGTATCAAACCAAGAACCATCGCTGTGTTAATGAAAACATAAAGAAAATAATTCGTTGCCAATCCTATAGCAACTAACTTTCCAAAATAACTGGCAGACTTAAGCGCAAATGAATAACTGTAAACTAAAATAAGCATATTCAATACAATAATCAAAACCCCGCCGATCATTCCAAATTCTTCAGAAAGCATCGTAAAAATAAAATCCGTATGTTTTTCCGGCAAGAAATTTAAATGACTTTGCGGTCCGTTCATAAACCCTTTACCAAAAACACCACCCGAACCAAGAGCTATTTTAGATTGAATAATGTGATACCCAGCACCAAGAGGATCTCTTTCCGGATCTAAAAATGTCAGCACACGATTTTTTTGATAATCATGCAAAAAATGCCATGCTATTGGCATAACACTTAATGCTCCAGCTCCAACCAATACAAATTTCCAAACCTGAACACCAACCGCAAAAAAGATGGCTGCCGTTGTAAAAATAAGCATTAAAGATGTTCCTAAATCCGGCTCCATAACAATTAAAGCCGCCGGAAATAATGCCATTAATGCCGGAGGAATAATTCCGGGAATAGTTCTGATGCTTTGTAATGTTGATGCATGAAAATACCGAGCCAGAGCCAAAACTAAAGATATTTTCATTAATTCTGATGGTTGCAACTTAAACAAACCCAAATTAATCCAACGCTGCGCTCCCATACCTATGTGTCCGCTAACTTCAACCACAATTAAAAGCAAAAGCGTAACAAAATACAAAACATAAGCATATCGCATAAAAATACGAATATCCATCAACGCCAAACAAATCATTAAAACAAAACCTATCCCAAAACGAATAAGCTGTTTAAGCGCCCAAGGCTCCCAACTACCATTAGCTGCTGAATATAAGACCACAATCCCTATAAAAGATAGTATCGTAATAAAAAGAACATAACTGAAACTGATATCGGCAAATTTTTCACCTATCGTTTGAGTTTGATTTTTTATTGTTGTTTCATATGGCTTATACATATCAAAACCTCTACCTTACAATGTCTAATTTAATGGCTTCTTGCAAAATAGCACTCGCAATTGGTGCGGCAACAGATGATCCACCACCGCCATGTTCGACCAAAACAGCAACCCCATAACGCGGATTATCATATGGAGCAAAAGCAATAAACAAAGCATGATCTCTGTATTTCCAAGGAAGTTCATCTTGTCGAAGCACTCTTGTTTGACGCTCCTTCATTGTTATGCGACGAACTTGTGTAGAACCTGTTTTTCCAGCCATTTCCATTCCACGAATATTAAAGTGTGAGCGATATGCTGTTCCTCCCGGAATATTAACAACATCATACATTCCTTGTTTGACAACATCTAAATATTCCTGAGAAATATTTATTTTTTTAATATGACTCTTATCTGTTACTTTGGTAAATGTAGGTTTGATTTCATAACCACCGTTAGCGATACGTGAGACCATTGTCGCCAACTGTAACGGCGTTGTTAAAATGTACCCTTGTCCAATACCGGAAATAACCGTTTCACCCTGTTGCCAAGATTCCCCAAAGCGTTTCTTCTTCCATGCTTTATCAGGAATAAGACCTGGTTTTTCATTTTCTAAACCAATATCTATTTTGTTTCCTAAACCAAAACGTCTGGCCATAGCCGCAATCCGCTCAATACCTATCCGTTGAGCCGCCTCATAAAAATAAATATCACAAGAATACATCAAAGCTTCAACAACATTCAAAGAGCCGTGACCTTGTTTTCTCCAACAGTGAAAAGCATGATTTCCCAAAAACATCTGACCAGAGCAAGAAAAACGTGTATCTGATCTGACAATACCCGATTCTAAAGCAGCTAAAGCAACTATGGTCTTAAATGTTGATCCCGGTGAATATTGACCGGAAATAGCTTTATTCGATAAAGGATTTCTTTCATTATTTATCAAATCTTTCCATTCTTTTCCTGACAAACCTTTAGCCATTGCATTAGGGTCATAAGACGGGGCAGAAACGAAAGCTAAAATTTCACCGGTATTAACATCTAAAACAACAGCTGCGCCACTTTGCCCTTGATCCTTAAATAAATTATATGCTTTTTGCTGTAATCTGGAATCAATCGTTAAAGATAAAGATTTTCCGGAAACACCTTCGATTCTCTCTATTTCTTTCATAACGCGACCATAAGCATTAACTTCTAACTTCAAGCTTCCGCCACGACCACGCAAATCTTTTTCAAATAACTTCTCAACACCATCTTTACCAATCTTAAATTCTGGAACTTGTAACAAAGGATCGTTATCTGCTTTCGCTTCTTTTTCCGAAACTGATGAAACATACCCTAAAACATGAGCCATACTTTCCCCAAAAGGATAGTCTCTGCTCAAACCCTCATCAATATATATACCTTGCAAATCAGGCGCTTTAAGTTGAATTTTTGCCACTTCCTGCCAAGATAAATTATCTTTAATTTTGATAGGAACAAAACTTCGATTTCTTTTCAAATCTTTCTTTATCTTAGCTTCTTCCTCTTCACTCAAAGGCATTATCTTTTTGAATTCATCAAGGGTTTGTTGTACGTTTGGTGTTTGTTCTGCCACTATCATAGCTTGGAAATTTTGACGATTACTTGCAATCATAACACCATTACGGTCATATATAACCCCTCTTGGAGGAATAAGCAAACGTGTAGAAATACGATTTTCATCTGCCAACATTTTATATTTATCAGCTTGAAAAACTTGTAAATAGTATAATCTCAATATAATAATCAGCAGCAAAGCCAGCTTGACTATAATCATAATATACGAGCGATCAATTAATACTTTTCCTTTATCGTTATCCCTATTCATAATCAACCCTCGTCATTCATTAAATATTTTCTAGCCCCATCATTAATAAAGCCAATAATGGGATAACACGCAATTGTAAATAAAATCGTAAAAAACAAGCTATTCATAGGAACAAATTGTGCGTAATAAACAGAAACAACCAACCATTTAACAAATTCTGCCGAAATAAAAATAAAGGAAAAACGCATACAAAAGGATTGAGTATGGGAAATGAATT
>CAMHFM010000147.1 GCA_946184595.1 uncultured Azospirillum sp. | reverse complement strand
AGCGGCTAATAAATATTTAGCGGGATTATATGAAAATGACGGATATAAACTCTATATTTCTCGTGGTGCGGGATATTGGGGACCACCGGTTAGACTTTTTGCACCATCTGAAATTACGGTTATAAATTTAGAGCCGGAAAATAAATTTTAAAAATCTCTTGATTTTAGTGAGCATAAACTCCTACATATATAAATAGAGAGGTGTAAGTTATGAATTTCGATAAATTAACAAATCGTTCTAAAACATTGGTTCAAGATGTTGTCAGTATGGCATCATCTAAAAAGCATCAGTATATTGTTCCTGAACATATCTTAAAGGTTTTATTAAATGATAATGAGCCGACGATTATGGAGTTAATTTCTAAATCAGGCGGTCGCATTGATGATTTACGTAAATATACGGATGAGGCATTAAATAAGCTTCCGACGGTAAGCGGAGCAACAGTTCAAAGCCTGATGTCCCAAGATTTTACACGTGTAATGAATGATGCTGAAAGTTTATCGGATAAAAATGGCGATAGTTTTGTGACACTTGAAAGAATTTTGCAGGCTCTGACAAATAGTGGAACAGGAGCTGCTTCTATATTAAAACAAAGCGGTGTCAATGCACAAAGATTAGATGTTGCCGTAAATGAATTTAGAAAAGGACGTGTTGCAGATAGTGAAAGCGCAGAAGATAATTTTGAGGCTCTGAAAAAATATACAATTGATGTCACAGCGCGTGCAAGAGATGGAAAGTTAGATCCGGTTATCGGAAGAGAGCATGAAATTCGTAGAACCATCCAAGTTTTATCTCGTCGTACAAAAAATAATCCGGTTTTAATTGGTGAACCGGGTGTCGGTAAAACGGCAATTGTTGAAGGTTTGGCGATTCGTATTATCAATAATGATGTTCCAGAAAGCTTAAATGGCAAAAGATTATTGTCGCTTGATATGGGGGCTTTAATTGCCGGAGCTAAATATCGTGGTGAATTTGAAGAAAGATTAAAGGCGGTTCTTAAAGATGTTGAAGCATCAGACGGAAATATCATTTTGTTTATTGATGAAATGCATACAATTGTCGGAGCCGGAGCTAGCGAAGGTTCAATGGATGCTTCTAATTTATTAAAACCTGCTTTAGCAAGGGGCGTTTTGCATTGTTTAGGAGCAACCACCTTA
This sequence comes from uncultured Azospirillum sp., assembly GCA_946184595.1. GTDB lineage: Bacteria > Pseudomonadota > Alphaproteobacteria > RF32 > CAG-239 > Scatocola. The sequence goes on along the minus strand of CAMHFM010000147.1, from coordinate 1,925 downwards.
AATGAATATCAAAAATATGTTGAGAAAGATGCGGCTTTAGCCAGACGATTCCAACCGGTTTATGTTGATGAACCAAGCGTTGAAGAAACAATTTCTATTTTACGAGGCATTAAAGATAAGTTTGAGTTGCATCATGGTGTCAAAATTTCAGACAGTGCACTAATTGCAGCCGCTACTTTATCTAATCGTTATATCAGTGACAGATTTTTGCCAGACTTAATGGATGAAGCTGCCAGCGGTTTACGAATGGCAATAGATTCAAAACCAGAAGAACTTGATGAGTTAGATAGAAAATTAATGCAACTTAAAATCGAACGAGAAGCTCTGAAAAAAGAAAATGATGATGCATCAAAAGCAAGATTACAGCAGATAAATTATGAAATCTCAGGGCTCGAAGTTAAGGCTAAAACTTTGGGTGATAAATGGAAAGAGACCAAACAAGGATTAGCTGATTTAACAAATCTGAAAGATCAGTTAGATAAGGCAAAAATAGAGGTTGCAATTGCTCAACGCGACGGAAAATATGAACGAGCAGGTCAGTTGCAATACAGCATTATCCCGGAATTAGAAAATAAAATAAAAACGATTGAAGAAAATTCGGCACAACAAAATTCTCAAGTTAGAGAAAATGTAACAGATGAGAATATTGCCGCTGTTGTTTCTAAATGGACAGGTATTCCTGTCGATAAGATGTTGCAGGGTGAACGAGAAAAATTAGTCCATATGGAAGATTATTTGGCTAAACGTGTTATAGGACAGAAAGATGCTATTTCTGCTGTGGCCAATGCTGTTCGACGTTCTCGCGCCGGTATTAATGATGCGCATCAGCCGATAGGATCTTTTCTGTTTTTAGGGCCGACAGGTGTTGGTAAAACTGAGTTAAGCAAAGCTGTCGCTGAATTTCTATTTAACGATGAAAGTGCGATTCTCAGAATAGATATGTCTGAGTATATGGAAAAACACGCAGTAGCTCGTTTAATCGGATCTCCTCCGGGATATGTTGGATATGAAGAAGGTGGAATATTGACGGAAGCTGTACGGCGTCGTCCATATCAGGTTATTCTTTTTGATGAAGTTGAAAAAGCACATCCTGATATTTTCAATATTTTATTACAAGTATTAGATGACGGACGTTTAACCGACGGAAAAGGGCGGACAGTCGATTTCAAAAATACGCTGATTATTATGACTTCAAATTTAGGGTCTGAAATATTAGCTAATGCAGCAGGATCTGAAGATGGAAAGCAAATTAGAGCAAAAGTAATGGATATCGTTAAAGCTTCATTCCGTCCTGAATTTATCAATCGTATCGATGAAATCACATTGTTCCACCGGTTAGATAAAAACAATATTAAAGATATTGCCAAAATCCAAATCGATAATATTGAAAAACGCTTAGCGGATCGTCATATTTCAATTCATGTTAATGATACAGCCTTTATTTGGATTGTTAATAATGGATATGACCCTGTTTATGGTGCACGACCATTAAAAAGATTATTGAAAACACAATTGGAAAATAAGTTGGCATTGAAAATTCTTGATGGTGAAATTACGGATGATGATACGGCTGATGTTATTGTAAATAATGGTAGTTTGGATATCGTAAAAAGGAAACATGCATAAATGAATAAATTATTGTATGAGGAAGCTCTGGAAGTAGCCGGAGAATATGATATTACGATTCCTAAAAATTCAGCCGTTTTATATAGCATTAGTTATCTGCCGACGACTGAAAATAGAGATTTAGCTTTTTCCTATGTCAAAAAAAATCCGCAAGCAAAAACAATAGAAGATACAATTTGCGGTAAGAAACTGGTTGAACTTGGAATTGGATATCATGAGGTAGGATTAAGCCAAGAGCAAATAGCTCATATTTGGTCTATTGCTTCAAGACGTTTTATTTCATCTATAAAGGGAAATGT
>CAMHFM010000146.1 GCA_946184595.1 uncultured Azospirillum sp. | reverse complement strand
AAGAGGTGCACAATGACAAAGGACAAAGGTCCTTGGGGACAAAATGAAAATATCAATCCTTGGGGTGAAAATACAGAACAACTGCATAAAACTAAAATCATTGATTTTTCAACAATAGAACATCTGAAAAACAGTGATGGCTTTGACCTTAAACCAAGTTGGATTATTTTACTTGTCATTATTTTATGGCTGCTATCCGGCTTTTATCAAATTCAACCAAGTGAACAAGGTGTCATTACCCGTTTTGGAGCATATGTTTACACAACTGATGCTGGATTACATTATCATCTCCCCTACCCGATTGAAAATGTAGTTAATACCACCCGTGAACGTAGTATTAACTTAGGAATTATGGAAGATGCCCGCAACAGCGCTCAATCTTTCACTGAAAGTCATATGTTAACCGGCGATGAAAATATCGTCGATATTAACTTAACAATCGTATGGCGTATTAAAAATGCAAAAGATTACCTTTTCAGTATGCGTAGCCCTGATGCAACAGTCCAAGTTGCTGCTCAATCTGTTTTGAGAGAAATTGTCGGACAATCTGAAATGCAACCAATCATCACCGGAGACCGCGGTAAAGTAGAAGATGAGACCAAAACGGAATTACAAAAAGTTTTGGATGAATTTGCTTCCGGTATTGAAATCGTCCGCGTAAAATTACAAAAAGCCGATCCCCCGAAACAAGTTGTTGATGCATTTAATGAAGTTCAACGTGCTAAAGCTGATATGGAGCGTTTTAAAAACGAGGCTGAAGCCTATCGCAATGAAATTCTTCCTAAAGCTAAAGGTGAAGCAGCTCAAAAACTTCAAGATGCACAAGCATATCAAGCTGCTGTTGTCAACAAAGCTAAAGGTGAAGCTGAACGTTTTAATTCTGTTTACAACGCCTATAAACAAGGCAAAGAAGTAACCGCTAAAAGAATGTACTTAGAAACAATGGAAAACATTGTCAATAAATCACAAAAAATCATTCTTGATCCATCTGCTAAAGGCAATAGCGTTTTACCGATACTGCCGTTAAATAATGATAAATAAGGGAGGAAATATCAGATGCGTACCAATTTAAAATATTATCTTGCCGCTTGTGGTGTAGCCGTCCTGTTTATTCTGGCAAACAGTATCTATATTGTTAAGATCCCGTTTATTCAAAATGTTGTCTTTTACGACATGAGATTATTAAACTTAGACCCACCAGCACAAGAAGTTGTCTTAAACGATAAAAAACGTTTGGATGTTGATAGTTTTACGCGTTATCAAATCGTCAATCCTTTACGTTTTTATCAAACAGTTCGCACAGAAGAACAAGCTCAAAGCAAATTGGCAGAAATCGTCAATTCTTCTGTTCGTAAAATTTTAGGTAGAATTACCTTGCAAGAACTTTTATCTCAAAAACGCACTAAAATTATGAGAGATATCAGTAATGCTGTCAAAATTGATGCTGAACAAATCGGTGTGAGTGTAGCTGATGTCCGTATCAGAAGAGCTGATCTGCCTTTAGAAGTTTTGCAGGCTATCAATGCCCGTATGAAAACAGAACGCGAACGTGATGCTAAAGAATTTCGCGCTAGAGGTCAGCAGGAAGCTCAACAAATTAGAGCTGCTGCAGAAAAAGAAAGAACAATTATTCTTGCAGAAGCTGAAAAGCAAGCTCAGGTTACCCGAGGTGAAGGAGATAAAGAAGCCATTAAAATTTGGAATGATGCCGCTAATCAGGATAAAGATTTCTTCGCTTTTTACCGTTCGTTAGAAGCCTATAAAAATTCCTTAAGTGATGGCGAAGCTTCATTAATTCTGTCTCCGGATTCCGAATTTTTCAAATACTTCCGCAACTCTCTTAAAACAGGAAAATAAGATTTTATGACTAAAAAACTGACATCTGTTCTTTTTGTTTTAACTTTGATAATAGCATCATCCGCTAACGCTCAATTACCCTCTTTTGCTGATTTAACGGAAAAACTTCTACCATCTGTTGTTAATATCTCAACAACAACCTTGGAAGATAATCCTGAAGGAACACAGCCTGAAACTGAAACTTTAGGCTCCGGATTTATTATCAGCAAAGATGGTTATATCGTTACTAATCAGCATGTTATAAACAAAGCTAAAGTCATTAATATCATTCTTTATAACAATGAGAAGTGCGAAGCTGAAGTGATAGGTGAAGATAAAAAAACCGATTTAGCTTTACTCAAAATTTCAACTCCAACAGAATTAACTCCTGCCGTTTTTGGAGATTCAGATGCCTTGCGCGTAGGTGATTGGGTATTAGCAATAGGCAATCCCTTCGGATTAGGCGGAAGCGTCACTGCCGGTATTGTTTCAGCAAAATCACGGGATATTGAATCCGGTTCTTATGATAATTTTATTCAAACTGATGCTGCAATTAATCAAGGAAATTCCGGTGGACCGATGTTTAATCTTAAAGGAGAAGTTATCGGTATCAATAGCGCTATCTTTTCAAGTACGGGAGAATCTATGGGTATAGGTTTTGCCACACCAGCTAAGATGGCGCAATGGGTAATCAATCAATTACGTCGGAACGGCAAAGTAACACGCGGTTGGATAGGTATTTCCATCAAACCAGCTCTCAATGCTGAAGATGGTATTTTAGTAACGCGTATTACTGAAAATTCGCCTGCACAAAAAGCCGGTTTTATGGCAGGAGATATTATTCACAAATTCAACACCATGCCTATAACAAGTGCGACGAATTTATCAAGAATTATCGCAGAAAGCGCCATTGATGAACTTTTAAATTTTGAAATTATTCGTAATGGAAATACGGAAAATATTCAAGTTCGTGCCGCTGAAATGCCGGAAATAATCGAACCTAAAAAACAATCTGAAGAAGATAATGAAAGCATTGATCTACCTTTACAACCAGCACCGTCTCCACTTGGATTAGAAATCAGTAATATAACACCTGAATTGTTGGATAAATATAACTTACCGCAGAATTCTAAAGGTGTCATTATTACCAATATTGAAGAACAATCTGATGCTTCCACAAAAGGAATGAAGGAAGGTAATCTCATCACAAAAGTAGATAAAAAAGATGTTCTTGATGTTACCAGTTTTAACGATTAT
>CAMHFM010000145.1 GCA_946184595.1 uncultured Azospirillum sp. | reverse complement strand
TAGTTAGATTAATTATAGTTGGAAAAGTAGTATCTTAATAATTTAAGTAGTGTTTGGGGTAATAGCATTTGTTTTCTTTTTTGTCAAGAAAATATTTTTGAAGTTATCCCAATGTAATAATTTGTAACGAAAATTTGATTGCGTTTCGATCAAGAGAATAATACTGTTATGCTATCAGTAAAAAAATAAGAAAGGACTATCTATTATGACAAATATTCATCCGACAGCTGTTATCGAAAAGGGTGCTCAAATTGCAGAAAGTGCTGAAATTGGAGCGTTTTGTTTTGTAAGCTCGGAAGCTAAAATTGGTGAACGTGTTCGTTTATTGCCTCGGGTTACTATTTTGGGAAATACGACAATCGGTGAAGAGACAGTTGTTTTTCCGGGAGCAATTTTAGGAGCAGGCCCGCAGGATCATGGTAATGAATTTCAGCCAGATGCCCGTTTGGTTATCGGTAAGCGTAATATGATCAGAGAAAATGTGACGATGCATTGTGGTACCCCGAAGGGGCAAACACCACTTCCGGGGATTGAGCCTGAAAAAATGGTTACCTATGTCGGTGATGATTGTATGTTTATGGCTAATGCCCATGTAGCGCATGACTGTGTGGTCGGTAATAATGTGATTATGACAAATAACTCAGTTATCGGAGGACATGTTCGCCTAGGTGATGGTGCTATTTTAGGCGGTAACTGTGCTGTTCACCAATTCTGCCGTGTTGGTCGTAAGGCAATGATTGGCGGTTTGGCCGGTGTTGATCGTGATGTTATTCCATTTGCTATTGTGACTGGTGAACGTGGTAAATTGCGTGGGCTGAATGTCGTTGGATTGCGTCGTAGTGGTTATGCTCCTGATGTTATTAAAGCCATCAGTCGTGCCTTTATGTATATTTTTAAAGGCAAAGAAGATAATTTTGAAACTCGTGTTCAAAAAGCTAAAGAATTGTATAAAGACAATGAAATGGTTATGGAGCAGTTGGAATTTATTACAGTTTCTTTAGATGGCAAAAGAAATGTAATGGTGGCTGATTAGGAATAATATGTCTAAAAAATTAGGTATTATAGCCGGAGGCGGGGATATTCCCAAGGCATTAATTGCAAAATGTAAAGAGCAGAATCGTGATTATTTTGTGGTGGCAATAGAAGGTAATGCCGATAAAAATTTGGTTGATGAGACTGTTCCTCATATTTGGATCCGTATTGGGCAAGCCGGTACCGGTTTTAAGAAACTTGCAGAAGAGAAAGTTGAAGAAGTGGTGATGATTGGAACTATTCGTCGCCCGTCTTTTAAGGATTTAATTCCGGATTTGAGAACAACAGCTTTTTTTACACGGCTTGGGTTTAAATCTATCGGTGATGATGGGTTGCTTAGGGCTTTAGTGAAAGAGCTTGAAGGGGATGGTTTGGTCGTTCGCGGTATTCAAGAAGTTATGCCCGAGATACTTATTCGTGAAGGGGTGTTAGGAAAAGTGACACCTTCTAAGCAGGCTCTTGCAGATATTGAACGAGCTGTTGAAGTGGCGACAGAACTTGGACGATTAGATGTCGGACAAGCTGTTATTGTTCAGCAAGGTTTAGTACTCGGGGTTGAGGGAATTGAAGGAACCGGAGAACTTATTCGGCGATGTGGAGCTTATAAACGTAAAGGTGATGGTGGCGTTTTGGTTAAAATCCGTAAACCGCAACAGGATATGCGTATTGATTTACCGACAATCGGCGATAGAACGGTTATTTCGGCCTACCAATCCGGTTTAAGTGGTATTGTGTTACATGCTGGAAACGGATTAATTGCGAACGAAAAAGAAACAATCGAATTGGCAGATAAATATGGCATTTTTGTTATGGGGATTAATCCTGCCGATTATTATAAGGGTGCATAATGAAAATATATCTGATAGCAGGGGAACCTTCCGGTGATTTGCTTGGTTCAAGATTTATGAAGGCTATGCGTTTAAGTCATTCTGATGTCGAATTTTGCGGCGTTGGTGGTGAGAGTATGGAAAATGCGGGTTTGAAATCTCTATTTGATATTTCTGATTTAGCAGTAATGGGATTAGCCGAAGTTATTCCAAGTATTCCAAAAATTTTGGGATTAATCAAAAAAACGGTTAAGGATATTGAGACACAAAAGCCGGATGTTATTATGACGATTGATAGTTGGAGTTTTGGGGCTCGTATTCAAAAAATTATTCGCCGTAAAAAGTTAGGAATTCCTCAGGTCCATTATGTGGCACCACAAGTTTGGGCTTGGAAGAAAAAACGTGCAAAAACAATGTATAAGTACGTTGATTTGTTGCTGACGCTTTTGCCTCAAGAACCGAAATATTTTACACCGTATAAATTAGAAGCAGTTTGTGTCGGCCATCCGGTGATTGAAAGTCAAGTTGTTCATGGTGATGGGGAAGCTTTTCGTCATAAGTACGGTATAGCTGATAATAAAACGGTTATTACGGTTTTACCGGGATCTCGTCATAATGAGGTTTCTTTATTGTTACCAGTATTTTTACAAAGTGCGAAAATGCTGTTTGCTAAAAATCCAGATTTGCATTTTGTTATTCCGACGGTTAAAACTGTCGCTGAACGCGTGAAGAAAATGTGCCAAGAGACTGATTTGCCGTTAACATTAATTGAAGATGAAAAAGAGCGCTATGATGCGTTTAAGGCCTCATCGGCAGCTATAGCAGCTTCAGGAACTGTCGCATTGGAATTGGCTATTGCCGGTGTCCCGCATATTGTTGGCTATAAAGTTTCTCCGCTGACAGGGTGGTTTGCTAAGAGATTTTTACATATTCAGTTTGTCAATCTTTCAAATATTATTCTCGGACGTGAAATTATTCCTGAACTTTTGCAAGAACGTTGTATTCCGGTTAATATCAGTTTGTATATAGAAGGTTTGCTTAATCATGATGATTGGTATGATAAACAAATTGATGGATTTAAAAAAGTTTGTACATTGTTAGGACAGGGTGAACAGACACCAAGCGAAAAAGCTTGTGATATTGTATGCAAACTTATTGAAAAATGGAAAAAATAGATCTTTTTTTACAGCTCTAAATAGCTTCCATATGAAGTTTTGTTTTTAATTCTTCTAAAGCTTCTTTAGC
>CAMHFM010000144.1 GCA_946184595.1 uncultured Azospirillum sp. | reverse complement strand
GAGGTTGGATTTTGTTTTCCGAGAGCCCATTGAGGAACAGCCCCATTGGTGGCATTTTGAGGAACAGCTCCTTTAGGTAGTCCAACCGGCACACCACCATAAGCCATCCACTCTGGAACACCTTGTGAATTGTAATTGTTATTATTGCTAAACATTTTATTTTTCCTTTTCTAATAAATTTAAAATAAAAAAAGCCGCACATCTCTGCACAGCTTTTCGGTTTAAAAAATGCCTGAATAATTCTCTTATTCAGGCACAAAAAAAAGACCTCTAAAAGGTCTGTATAATCATTTGGATACACTTCCTCACGATTATATCAATTTTTATAACATATTCGATTAAAAATGTCCCAAAAATTTTTTAAAAAATTTCATTATTTTTAAATACTATGGAAAATCAATGTATTAAAATGCATGTGTTGTTGATAACAATAAGTTATAAGGGTGCTTTTTTAAGGCTCAGGCTGCCACAGATTGGCTCGTTACACTTCGCCGCTTTCAACGCCACCGGCACGTTGCGCCGCTGGCACTTCAAGTCAAACAGGCTCCCGTTGGTCGCGCTCTCATCAGATACCCGAAAGCAACAAAAAAAATCCTACCACAAGGGTAGGATTTCTTTTGTTGGCTCCGGCTGCCTGATTCGAACAGGCGACCAATCGGTTAACAGCCGATTGCTCTACCGCTGAGCTAAGCCGGAATAAGATGCGGTAATTAAGTAAAATTTGGAGGCCGGTACCGGAATTGAACCGATGTACAAGGATTTGCAGTCCTCTGCATGAGCCACTCTGCCAACCGGCCATCGGTCAAACCTTATAGCGATCCTCATTCACTTAACAGAGACTATATATACAAACTTTTTTATTCACGTCAACATTTTTTTTTAGATTTATTCACTTTTTTTGAAATTATATGAAAAAACTCTTTTTTTATGCAAATTGTTGAATATGATAAATGTAATTTGAGGAGAAAAAGAATGCAAATAGCTATAGCGTCAGACCACGGTGGATGGAACTTAAAGGCTGAATTAATTGAATATTATAAAAATAAAGGGATAGAATTACAGGATATGGGAACATATTCGAGCGATTCTTGTGACTATCCCGATATCGCCGAGACATTATGCCAAGCGATTCTGAATAAAAAAGCCGAAAAAGGGATTCTTGTTTGCGGAACGGGAATAGGAATATCAATTGCAGCCAATCGTCATAAAGGTATTCGTGCCGCTGTGCTCTATGATGACGATGTGGCTCGTTTGGCAAGAGAACATAATGATGCGAATATTGCTGTTTTCGGTGGGCGCACAATGAAAAAAGAAGATGTTTTCCGTCGGATGGATATTTTCTTAAAGACAGATTTTTTAGGGGACAGACATCTCCGTCGTATACAAAAGCTGGATAAATAAAGGAGCATATAATGGATTTTACGCAAGAATTACAAGTTGAAGATAATGAAATTTTTATGGCTATTCGCCAAGAAGCTAAACGCCAGCAAGAACAAATAGAATTAATTGCTTCTGAAAATATTGTGTCTCGTGCCGTATTAGAAGCGCAAGGCTCAATCCTAACGAATAAATATGCGGAAGGTTATCCGGCACATCGTTATTATCATGGGTGCGAATATGTTGATGTGGTCGAAAATTTAGCGATAGAACGCGCTAAAAAATTATTTAATGCTCAATATGTTAATGTGCAACCACACTCCGGCAGTCAGGCAAATACAGCAGTCTATGTGGCTTTATTGCAACCTTGTGATTGCATTATGGGAATGTCTTTGGATGCCGGCGGCCATTTAACCCATGGTTCTAAAGTTTCTATTTCCGGAAAATGGCTGACATCAGTTCAATATGGTGTTTGCAAAGATACCGGTTTAATTGATTATGATCAAGTAGAACAATTAGCTCGCGAAAATAAACCGAAATTGATTATTGCCGGAGGTTCAGCTTATCCGCGGATTATTGATTTTGCGCGCTTCCGTAAGATTGCGGATGAAATAGGGGCTTATTTAATGGTGGATATGGCACACTTTGCCGGTCTTGTTGCAGCAGGGGAACATCCAAATCCTTTAGAATATGCAGATGTAGTCACGACAACGACACACAAAACATTGCGTGGTCCTCGCGGGGGTATGATTTTAACCAATAATCCTGAAATTGCTAAAAAAATTAATTCTGCAATTTTCCCTGGAACGCAAGGCGGACCGTTAATGCATGTTATTGCCGCAAAAGCTGTTTGCTTTGCTGAAGATTTAACACCACAATTTAAAGAATATGCTCGTCAGGTAAAACGAAATGCTAAAGTTTTAGGTGAAACTCTTGTATCTAAAGGATTGAATTTGGTAACAGATGGAACGGATACACATTTAATTTTGGTCGATCTTCGTCCGAAGAATTTAACTGGAGATGTCGTTGCAACAATGCTCGAAAAAGCGCATATGACATGTAATAAAAATGCTATTCCTTATGATCCTCAACCACCAAAAGTAACTTCAGGTATTCGTCTCGGATCTCCGGCAGGAACAACTCGTGGTTTCAAAGAGGCTGAGTTTAAGCAAATCGGCGAATGGATTGCCGAAGTATTGGATGCGATTAATACCCCGCAACAGGAACAGGTGATAGAAAAAGTCAAGAATGAGGTCATTGCCTTATGTCATAAGTTTCCGATCGTCGGGTAAAGGAGAAAAAGATGAATTTACAAGCCATCGATGAAAACGGAACAGAAACAGAATTTGCGGAAGAAAGCCTAAGAGGCAAGAAAACAGTTTTGTATTTTTACCCCAAAGACAATACTTCCGGCTGTACTAAAGAAGCCTGTGATTTCAGAGATAATCTCAATCGTTTGACACCGCACGCCCAAGTTATCGGAGTTAGTCCGGACAGTATCGCCAGCCATCAAAAATTCCAACAAAAACAAGGGTTGAATTTTATGCTTATTTCAGACCCCGAGCATAAATTGGCTGAAAAATACGGCGTATGGAAAGAAAAATCCATGTACGGGCGCAAATATATGGGGATAGAGCGTTCAACGTTTATTTTGAATGAGCAGGGCAAGGTTACCAAAGAGTGGCGTAAGGTTAAAGTTGCCGGCCATGTTGATGAAGTTTTAAACGC
>CAMHFM010000143.1 GCA_946184595.1 uncultured Azospirillum sp. | reverse complement strand
AAGTAGCCCAGCTATTGGGTATATGCCTTATTCACTGGCATCCACCCGTTACGGTGAGATGCCCAATATGACAATTGTCTTTCATATTACAATGTAACATAAAAGCTATGTTTTGCCCGTGTTATTTAAGACTGACAATGTCCTGTCGGAACTTGGGCTGTTCCAACGAAAATTATTATATACGGCTATTTCTTAACAAATCAACAAGTTTTTTACAAAACCGTTCTCAAGCTTTATTAAACACTGTGGATTATAGGGAATTGCTTACTTCCCGATATTTTTCAGCATAGTGAGCATAAATTCTTGCAATTTCTTTTTGCCGGCGGGGGTTCGGGCTAATTTATCTAGCTGTTCATAGATTTTGGCGGTCGGATCTTCCTCTTCCTGCGGTTCTTCGGTTTCGCCCAAGACAAAACTGTCGTGTTCCGGCGTTATATTGACGCCAAGCAAGTCTTCCAGCTCTTCTCGTTGCTGGTAATTGGATTTTGATGCGCCTTGGATAAGCTCTTCCGACTTTTGCGTGGAAAGCACGTGTCCGTAGTGTTGTTCTATTTGTTTGACCGACGTTCCCATATTTCTTGCCAAGTCAAACACCTGCACGCCATCCATTAATCTCTGGGTGGCATAGTAATGGCGCAATGAATACAGCGGTCTCGGTTTGCCGTCGCTGCTCATATACAACTTTAGCATACGGGCGGCTGTTACGTAGCTTTTGCTGATATTTTTGACCCAGCTTCCGTCATAATTGGTGAAGAAGTAATCGGTTGGTTTGGTGAAAAGCGAGAAGCTTTTAACATTTTCATAGCAAGAGTAGGCTTCAGGCAAGCTTACAACCGTTCTTTTGCCGGTTTTATTGTCCTCGGAGATTGAAATGTATAAAATCTTAATCTTGCCTTGGATATGCACGGAAATGTCTTGCCACTTGATTTTATAAAACTCATTGGGACGAATTCCGGTGTTAGCCAAGAAAACCACCAAGTTGTAAAGCATTTTGCGTTGGTAGATATCATTCTTCTTGGCGTTTCTTTGAGCACTCATTGCCAAACCGGCGACCAAGCGGCGGTATTCGCTCGGGGTAAATGTCTCTCGGCGTTCGGGCTTGCAACGCGGCTTAAATCTGATAGCAGGGACTGTCCGAATGTAACCACGGCATTGGGCATACTCCAAAATCTCTTTGATAGCGGTCTTTTCCATCCTTAATGACAGAGCTGACGGCACCATAGCGGCATTTCGGTTATATTTTTCGGGATTGTTCTTGTAGTAATTCTTACGCCAAACCCAATAATCATCAATGATGCTTTCTGTAATCTCTTCAATGTTATAATCCCCAAAATAAGGGAAAAAGTAGAGCCTGGCACGGCTGGTATAAAAATCCTTGCGATATTCGGACTTTTCTGCTCGGCTGAACCATTCATTGTATATTTGCCGGAAGGTCTTGGTCTTTAAGGGGAGGTTATTTATTTTCTTGAAACGCATATTATCATAAGTATCTTCGGCGAATTTTAAGGCTTTACCGAGATTTGGCGTTTGGCAAGACAGGATGATATAACCTTTTATGCCTTCAACACGTAAACGGCATTGAAAGTTTTTGGAGTTTGGACGTTTATAAAGCAGAATTCGCCCATCACGATAGGTGTATGTTTCGCTATAAAAATTACCCATTTTTACCCTAAAAACTGTGAAGATTATGTGAAAATGGTAAATTAGTAAATTAGAATTGTCAAGGGTTATGTGAATATTATGTGAAACAAAAAAATGGGCTGGAAAACTTTCCAACCCATTGAAATAAAACGATTTTCTTTTCGTAAAGATTAACGTTTTGAGAACTGGTAAGAGCGGCGAGCTTTTGCTTTACCGAATTTCTTACGTTCAACAACACGATCATCACGCGTTAAGAAACCAGCCTTTTTCAAGACAGCTCTTAATTCTGGCTCATATTCGTTCAAAGCCTTTGAAATACCATGTTTGATAGCGCCAGCTTGACCAGATAATCCACCACCTTTAACAGTGCAGATAACATCAAATTCATTAACGCGATTGGTAATTTCAAACGGTTGATTGATAATCATTTTCAAAACAGGACGAGCAAAGTATTGATCAATTGATTTTTCATTGATTGTGATATTACCTTTACCCGGCTTAATCCATACGCGAGCAACAGCGTCTTTTCTTTTACCAGTTGCATAAGAACGACCTTGTTTGTCGCGGTTTGGTTTGCGAGCAGCTGTTTCTGAAGTGCTAGCAGCTTTAGAAGCTTTTGCAGCGCTCTTAATATCTTTTAAAGATTCAATTTTTTCAGCCATTATAACTCGCTCCTTTTATTCTTTTCATTTTTAGCGGCAATGTCGAAAACTTCAGGATTTTGTGCTGTATGAGGATGTTCAGAACCAGCATATACCTTTAATTTTGTCATTTGTTGACGACCCAGAGGATTACGTGTAATCATGCGTTCAACAGCTTTGATGATAACTCTTTCAGGAAAACGACTGCTCAAAATTTTTCCAGCAGTTGTTTCTTTAATACCGCCAATCCAGCCAGTATGTTTGTAATATTTTTTATCGGTTAATTTTTTACCGGTTAATTTAACTTTATCAGCATTGATAACGATAACATAGTCGCCGCAGTCTAAGTTTGGGCTGTAGCTTGGTTTGTGCTTACCGCGCAAAAGTTTAGAAACTTCAGCGGCTAAACGTCCAAGAACAACGCCTTCAGCGTCAAGAACATACCATTTTCTTTCAATGTCTGATGCTTTTGTTGCATAAGTTTCGTTCATATTATCTCTCTTATATAAAGATGGTTGTTTTTATTCGTCTGTGAATATACTTGAATTTTTTTTAATGTCAACAAGAAAAAAACAATATTTTTCAATAAATTGTATAATGGTATTATAATACCATTTACTATCGTATTGATTTATAATGAAAATGATTAATTCTTGCAAAATTATCTTTTGCACCCGGCAAAAATATCAAGTTCCCGTTGGTAATGTGAGCTTTTTATATTTCCTAATCCCAGCAGGCTATGGAATATATTGTCATGTGAATATTTGTTTTTTGAAGCTTTGTTTTTTAAGCACTGCTTATTGAGGTGATAAAGATTATTTTGCGGCAACCATATCAATAAAGGAACTTCAG
>CAMHFM010000142.1 GCA_946184595.1 uncultured Azospirillum sp. | reverse complement strand
TTTCTTCAACATCATTGCCAATAATATCCAGCCCTTCGGCCTTAAAGAACTGTGTTTCAGGGATACCGTACAAATTCTCAGCCAATGATTGAAAATACCCATACCCGAAATTATTATCCGGAATATAACCACCTGATGTTGAAACATAAATAAGCTTCTTTGCCTGACACAGACCAAGAATACCTTTTTCTGTATACTTAAAAGTAATACCGCTGACAGTAATTGCCTCAACATAACATTTTAACAATGCCGGAAACGAAAGATCCCAAAACGGCGCAGCAATGACAATCATATCAGCTTGAGCAAATTGACGCGCATAACGTAAAAATTCATCATCATAATGTTTATCAATTAATAACTTCACACGTTTTTCCAGGGTTTTACTGGTTAAAGGCTGAATATTTTCTTTTTCCAGATTAACCTCTGTAACATTCCCATTTAATTTTCCCAAAATCCTCCGCGCTAAACGATACGTTCTTGAATCACTACGCACACAGGCATTAACAAATAGAATGTTCATTTTCTTCTCCTCTAAAAATATACTTCTAATGTAAGCCTTTCTATTTATTTTTCAAATCTTTTTCACAAAAAAACCGTCGGTAGCATGAAGCAACCAACGGTTTTGTTTAGAGCATTAATTTCCGCGAGTAAAAATCTTGCACATCCTCTTTGGTATAGATATATTGTGCATTTTCTGCGGAAAAACGATAAGAGCTCGGCGTCTCTTCCATCTTGGCGGGAAGCAATTCAGCTGTCCGGCCATAAATGGAGTTTTTCGATGCAAAGCAGTCTTTCTTGATATCAACATATATCTGACTGTTCGCAATTACAACCACTGGAAGATATATGATGTTTTCTTCCGTTGTAACCTTTTGAAGGCCCCAAGACATCAGTTCTCTACGAATATTAAATCGCTGAGAGAAGAAGTCGAGGGTCATCACCATTGGCATCTCGCCTCGTGTGATGTTTTGTCTTTTTTTATTCATAATAGCTTAATTATTTTTTGCGGACTCCTGTATATCACACTTTTGGACGTAATGCAAGTATATTTTTCATAAATTTTGTCAAAAATTGTTTTAAATATTTTAATTTTTATTGTATAATTTAAATAAAGGCAATGAAATCTTAGGACGAACGATGGCAAACTTTGAAAAACTTGAAACAATACACCAGTTACGCGTGAGTATGCAAATACTATGCGATCAAAGCCAACCTGCCGAAAAAAGGAAAAAAGCTCTTGAAAACCTATTCGATGCCTACAATGCGCATACGGAGGCTAATCCCAAACTTACACAACTCCCCGTACAAGAATTGAGAAATAGTTTAGTATCATCCGTTTCTATTTCTATCGATTCGGAAAATTTACCGGCAACTAAAGAAAAATTAAAACAAATACAAGAAATACTATCAAAAGATAGTTCTTTAAATAATCCGGAACTCAGTTCCGCAATAAAAACTTTATCTCAACATATAGAATCAGCCCATCAGTTAGATAAACAAATTCACCGTATTGAAGAAAATCCACCTAAAACAGATCAAAATAGGATTAATAAACTTTTGAGAACAGCCTCAGAAATTACAAACACTGCCAAACAACAAAAAAAGACCAATGAAAAACAGGCCAAATTTAAACAATTTTTAGAATCTGCATTTGCTAAAAGACAAGAACTTCCGATTGACAAAGTTCATTTGACAAGTGTTGAACTCATATCTGTTGATGGAAAACCAAAATTATCCCTTACTGATGATAAAAAACAAACAACGATTGTCCCAATTATGTTTATAGCCGGTACTAAAAAACCTCTTTTTGGTAGAAACAGGGAAACCGAAAAAGATATGAAAGCTTTATATGCTTTTTTGGAAAAAGAACATTCTATAAGTTTTACGGAAACTCAGCAAACATCTCAAACAAAAAATAAGCAAGGTTATACAACTCAAAACTTTTGCCAAGATATAAAATTTAAACTTACAAAAGCAAAAGCCCCTGATTTAGCTAAAGAATTAGAAGGCTATAACGCCCTTCTCACTTCTAATCCTAAAGATGCCGCTGAATTAATGCAGAAATTAAAAGATAAATACATCGCTTTAGCCTTAAATCAGCAAAAAGCACAATTAATAGAAGAAAAAGCTGAAGCTCAAACAAACATTAATTCTTCCTCAAAGATTGCCCAACAAGCTTTAAAACAGACGTTCTCCCAAATATCTAAATATGATCTTTTGCGCTTAATGGCTCCGGCAACAGGACAAAATAAAGATGAAGAAAAAAATCGTCAGCATTTTTCTGAACTGCTCAGTTTAACTTGCCAACCCAAAACTCGTTCAGACGCATATCAAACAATGCTTAAAGCCTTAAGTGCAGATGAAATCTTATGGAAAACAACTAATGATGCTTATTATAAACAAATTAAAGAATGCGCTGAAGATAATTATTTTCAAACATTAGCCAAACAAATGCTAGAAGGTAAAAATAGACCTAAAGAAGTTCTTGCCGAAACATCAGCCAGTTTATCGCCTGATCTCGCTAAAAAAGTTTTAGCGCGTAGTGTTATTACTTATGGTATGGGTAATTCCCAAAGATCACCTCATCCGGATGCCACTAATAAAGTTCTGGATGCTTTCGGTTATCAACTTCATCTGAGCGAAATGACGGTCGAAAAAAGAAGAGACACAACCTCAAAAGAAACCACGCTTATCATGCGTTGTTTAGCTGATGGACATTCATTAGATATGTCAACTTTATCCAAGGATGACTATGATAATTTCCAAAAACATAAAAATGAAATACAACAAACTTTCGGTTCTGATAAAAACTATACAGCATTAGTCGGAAACGTACTTAATCAAAAAGATCCTTTACAATCTATTGGACAAACACCATATCAAACCCATAATATGAAAATAGGCCTGTTAGCCGCCTTGCATCCGGAAATCTCAAAACAAATAGATTTTAGCGAAACAATAAAAAAATCCTTACCGGAAAAAGATCAAAAATCATGGGATCTCGATGATTATCTCTTCACCCGATACATAAATCTTTATTTCAACAAAAATATATCCCCGGCAGATAAAGACAGTATAAAAAATTTAAAACAAGGTTATGATTGGGAAGGTTTTAAAAATCAAAACAAAGCCGCAA
>CAMHFM010000141.1 GCA_946184595.1 uncultured Azospirillum sp. | reverse complement strand
GATTCGCATGGTTTAAGCTTTATTATCCACCTCTATTCTATTCAGCATGGTTATCTAAACGTGCTAAGGCTCATGACGTATTTTTATACATGCAAGGAATAGATGCAGTAAGAGGTAAAATAAAAGAATTACAAAGTCTACCTCAAAAGACAGCTAAGGATGATGATTTAATTACATCATTACAAATTGTCTTAGAAATGAAGTTAAACAAGCGTGTCTTGTTTAAGAAATCTTGTTCTCTTTTTCCTGAATGGGAACAATTTTTTAGTCGTTATTCTGGTATAGAAGAAGAGTTGGAACTCGCTGTGAAAAGATATGATAGTCACTATCATTTTTTACAGCTCAATTTAGGAAATCAGCTAAACAATGTTTTGCGTTATCGAGAAGAAATTTTGTTGGAATACTACAGAGATGCTATTCCTAATTTGGTACAAAGACTAAAAATCGAGAATGATTTAATCTTTGCACTAACAAAAAGTTGGGTAATACTTACGGCTAGACCTCTTGCTCTATCAGATCGCCTGAAGGAATCTTTGTTTAAAGTTAGAGGTCTTCCTTTGGAATTGCCTCTGTTTTCAAAGTGGTGTCTTGAAGAAATGGAAACTCTTGATAATTTATTTAAGAGAGACAAACACAGAGGTTGTTCTGTTAATCCGAAACGAATGCAATTATCCGAAGTTATTAAACATTCTTCAAAATTAATTCCCATTACCATTAGTGATGAGGTAATTAAAGATTACCAACAACGCTTATTAACAAAGAACGAGACAGAAAGCTAATCTGTCTCGTTTTTTGTTTCTGAAAATAACACAGCCTGTTCCCTTGCTAATTTATCCACTCTCTCATTTTCGGGATGTCCATTATGACCTTTAACCCAGTTCCACAGGATTTCATGCTTAGGCAATAATTCATCAAGCTGTTGCCATAAATCTACATTTTTGACTTCTGATTTTTTATTTGTTGTCCGCCAATTATTCTTTTTCCAATTTGGTAACCACTGTGTTACACCATCCATAACATATTTACTATCTGTATATAAAGAAACGACACAACTTACTTTCAAAATTTTAAGTGCTTCAATAACCGCTGTTAATTCCATTCGATTATTTGTTGTCTCAGCAGCTCCTCCAGATAATTCTTTTTCTGTATCTTTCCAACGCAAAATTGCTCCCCACCCTCCGGGTCCGGGATTTCCTGAACAAGCACCATCTGTAAAAATTTCAACTCGCGCCATTACATCACCATGTATTCATTAAAAAATTCAGTTAACAAGATTTGCTTATTTTCTTCCTCATGGAGAGCCTTTGCCACGAATGAACGCAATTTATTTTTTGGAATATAAATTCTGAAATTCTTAGGCGCAGCACCATCAGCACCAATAACACCATCAATCAATAAATCTTCATCGACCAAGGGAGATAAAACAATGTCAACATTTGTAAATTTCAGACTTCCCATCGGAGGTAAACGAAGTTCAGGGCGCGTAATAATATTCAAATTACCATCCAAATTAGGAATATAATCCATTTGATTATAATTTAAGAATCTGACTTTATTATATTCACTCCCTGTCGAAGTAACATTACAAGATAAATAAAGTTCTCGCGCAATGACATTACTGTCATTTTGACCTCTGATTGAAAAACTTATTTTAATTGATTTTTCAGGCGGATTATCAATACTTTGAGGATACAAAATATCTTCATCTACATTTTCTATTACTTCTAATGTTTTATCTTGTATCAGTAACTCAACGTTGGGCTGCGGACGACGCCCGAACATTCCAGCAATAACAGAATACGGAGCAGGCACATTATTGGATCCCGAGCGGATATAAATATTATTTCCTACCGTTGACATTAAAGGTGCTTGGTCTGACTTAGGAATATATGTTGCAATAAAACCATCTCCGTTTTTATCAACACTGATGATATGATTTCTAACTTTATTATGGCTTGGAATAGTGCACCCTGAAATGGCGTTTTCCAACCAGCTTAAGAATCTATAGACATTTTTCACTTTAACTTTTGCTTTAGCAACATCACCGATCTCAACATCTCTTGAGCATTCCACTCCCCACACAACGACACCGCCTTCCGAATTACCAAATCCAGAAATACATTTCGCTAAATTTTTGCGATCATCTTTATGGAGAGTTGCTCCGTTTTTGCCAATTGAAATGGCTTGTTTAAAGTCTAAAAACAATTCTTCCGTTTGCATATTGATAATAAAATCATCAATTGCATCTTCTCCGAAATAAACGAGTTTTTGAAAAATATCTTCAGCGCGTGACATGAGTTTTTCCTTATTTAAAACTGATATCTTCTTCAGCTATAATAACATTATGAACATTAATATTATTATAACGTTGTTTTAAAAACGATATAAGCTGTTCTACTAAATATTCCGGAGCAGAAGCTCCTGCACTTATTCCGACAGATTGGCATTGATCCAGCGTCATCCAATCTACTTCTGACGCATCATCAATCAACCATGCTCTTTTTGCTCCATAGCGAAGCGCAGCCTCTTTAAGATGCGTAGAATTAGAGGAATTTTTAGAACCTATAATAATGATGTTCGGTGTTTTTTGTACTAATTGCCGAACTGCATTTTGGCGATTTGTGGTCGCAAAACAAATATTCACTTGATTAAAATTGATGATATTTTTGAAGCGCTTCCGTAAATACGAAACAATTTCTTCCGTTTCATCGACAGATAATGTTGTTTGCGTTATAATACCAATTTTATTTTCCTCAGGTATCATTAATTTTTCAGCATCTTCAAATGTCGCTATAACATGAACTTTAGTTGTTTTATCTATTTGTCCGATTGTACCAATAATTTCCGGATGCGTTGATTTCCCGATAATAATAATTTCTGCATTTTCTGGACGGTTTCTACCAACGGACAAATAGCATCAATAACATGCAACTTTTGACATTCTGCTTGTTGTAATACAGAAACAGCTGTTCCGTGTGCTGATAAAATAACCGGGCGTGTTTTATCCTCTATTTCATCCAATTCATTTACAAAAACAACACCACGTTTTTTCAAATCTTCAATAATATGCTTATTATGAACTATTTCGTGTCGAACATAAATCGGTTTTCCTTTTTGAGCTAATGCCTTATCGACAATATCTAACGCCCGGCGTACTCCGGCGCAAAATCCTCTAGGTTGAACCAAATAAATTTCCATTACGACACT
>CAMHFM010000140.1 GCA_946184595.1 uncultured Azospirillum sp. | reverse complement strand
CATCTCTTGAAATACATAAGGCGACACATTTAATTGCTATGGTTGAAAATCAGCTCAACAAAGGAATCTTTAAAGCCGAAAAAGGTCTTACCAAAGAGAGAATCGCTCATGCTTATTTGATGTGTCAAACATACGCCGATGCAGATCCCATCGGCACTAGAATTGTGCTTAATGCCGTTAATTCTCAAAACAAATTAACACTTGCACAACAAAAAGCTTTTACAAATTACATTATTAATGGTGTCGGCGAACGCGGAATAAAATTGCAGGCATTATCTATACAAAAAGGCAATAAAAATCATCATAGCGCCTTTAATCATGCGTCTAAACAACTGCAACAACATCACATTAAAAACCTACAGGATATTCGCAAACTGCATGGCAGATAACTTTTCATTTACGATGTTATTTTATCAATATTTGTACACATATTGTCTTTTTTTGTACTATTTTCTTGATTAATTCAGCGATTATATTATTATCCTGTATGTAAGTTGTTGTGTTTTATTAAATAAAGGTGACAAACAATGGAAGAAATTATTTTCCCAAATCAAATCAGAATGTACAGAAGATTGCGCGGACGTTCTATGCAAGAGTTAGCCGATCATCTGGGTGTTTCTCTCTCTGCAATCTCTAAAATCGAAAAAGGTTATCGCCGCGTTGATCAAGAGCAACTCGTCCGTGTTGCCGAATTTTTGGATTGCCCTTTACAAGATTTATTTGTTAATGAACAAAACTCCCAACAGGAAGTCGTTCAATCTTGGCGTAGAGAACAAGAACGCCGTAATAAAATTAACGAAAAAAGCGGCTTGAAAACTCTCGGTGCCGGATTACGTCAAATTCGTAACGAAAAGAATTTGACTTTGATTGAGGTTGCTGAAAGCGCTGATATGACTTTGTCTGTTTATCACCGTATCGAAATGGGACAGCGTGAAGTTTCAGATAAAGAGTTCAAAAATATCTCTAAAGCTATTGGTATGGAGCCTGAAACACTGCGTCAGACAATTAAATCCCTTGAAGAAAAAGGTATGTTGGAAGAAATTATTCAACGTAATGACGCTAAATATAAGCTTTTGTCAACACCGCGTGGCGCTATTTCTGCTTTTACCGCAAATACTCAAGACACAATGAAGATTTCAGTTTATGGTATTGCCGGTAAGGACGGGGATGTTTATGTTGAATTTTCACAAGAGATTAGAAAAGTTCAACGCCCACCTCAGCTTTATAATAAAAAAGATGCTTATGCTCTTAACTTGTGTACACGTAGATTAGGCGGTCTTTTGCCAACACGTTCTATCTTGTTGGTAGATCCTCAGGAAGTTGTTAGTATAGGTGATATTGCTGTTTATTACACCTCTGAACATGATGCTAAAATTTTAAGCATCCGTGAAGATGAAAACGGCGCTCTATATGGTATTCGTTGGAATCCTGATGAAAAGATCGTTATTAGCAATAATGATTTGAATAACATCCATAAAGTCGTTGCTATTTACTTGTAATTATCTTTATGACACAAAAAAATACCTCTGAAAATCAGAGGTATTTTTTTATAACCTTTTTTATTGAAGTGGCGGAATATTGATTTGTGCAATATCGCCCGGACGAATTTTAACATTTGAATATCTCATGTTGCCGGTTTCAATAACAAATCTTTGACGTCCGGTTAACTGAGATGCCAAATCATAAAAATCACGACCTTGTAAATCTTGACGTTGCGGATTCATGATGTATAAAACACAACCTTGTGTTCTTTCGGCTACACCACAACGAGCACGGCCTCTCGGGACTTCAGCATTAATAACGACGCCTTGTAAACCGTCTTTAACAATCGTATTGCCGCCACTAAGCAATTTAGCAAAAAGAAAACCGACAAAGAAAACTAAAATAGCAATGACAACAACGCCTTTGATCGTTACTAAGTTTCCTTCAATTAATTGATCCATAAATCCTGCTTTTTCTTCAAAATCATTTTCATCAATAAATCTTTCAGGACGACTATAATTTTGAGGCGTACGATTAAAATTAGGATTACGAGGATTAGTATTCGGTCTGTTGTTAACAGCCGGCAAATTTAACTGATTATCCAGCAAATCATCCAATTTGGCGTTGGGCGTATTCATTCTTGATTGAGGCGCTTGATTGATTTGCCCACCCGGCGCAGGTGAACTTGGAGAAGTCGGATTTCCCGGGACCAAACGTTTAATCGGTCTTTTGATCTTCTTTACTTTTCTCATTCCTTCCGGAGCTTGCGGGGTATTCGTATAATTCATATCTGCCATAATATGCCTCTAAAAATTATTTTTTATTGGTTTTAAAGTTTTCATTGTTCGAATAAGGCGCGGGACCATGAACACAACAGTTTCAGAATGCTCTGTTCCATCACCGAATATTTGGTTAGGAATACCAAATATTAAGAAATTTTCTCCCAACCGTCCTCTCATACTAAATTTGGTAATTTCCCCATTTGTCGAATCTAATGTTATTTCTGAAAACAGACGATTGTCATTTTTCTCTAAATATGTACGCGTTAAGATAGATAGATCAGCCTCTGCTGATGAACGCTTACCACATTTACCGACATCAAAACGAGCGTACCATTGCTCAGGAACAACAAATTTACCCTGAGAAATAATCTCAACTTTAGCTTGCTGAGACAAGAATTGTTGCAAGTTTTGAATATTCAATTCATTGGAAGATGTCAACACTCTACCGATAACGCCCGTTTTTGTCGTCTTTATAGTTCCAAAATCAAAACTCTTCAGCAATCTTTGCCATTTAACATCCTTACCACTATAAGGCTGTAATTTTAACACACTGACATCATAAGTAATCAGAACAGGATTATCAGTAAAGTATTTGATTAAGTTTTGAATTTTATTAATCAACTCAGAATCTGCATCCATCGTTATGGAGTAATCATCCCAGTCCACCGTTGTATTGGTTATACCTGCGCCTCTTAATACGTCTAACAAACCAAGAAGAATCATTCTGGAATGCGGAATAAATAACCTGTAATTAGCTTTGCGACTCAAAGTTAATTGTTTTTTATCCGAATTGTAAGAGTAATAAACTTCTGCCGCATTAGCTAACATAGAAACGACGCCGGTTAAATCACCTCGTAAATTTTCTGCAGAAATACTGGTATAAGGTCCGTCCTTAGCGACGACTTTAATGCTTGCTTTTTCTAACAATTTTTTAAATGCTTTTTCTGCAGACATTGTATCAAAAGAAAAGCCGTTAACATCAT
>CAMHFM010000139.1 GCA_946184595.1 uncultured Azospirillum sp. | reverse complement strand
TTTTTGGAGCGCGTTTTAAAATATTTTTCATTCTTAATAAGAGTTCTTTAGGCTCAAATGGTTTAGGCAAATAATCATCCGCACCAAGTTCCAAACCGGCGATTCTATCAGCGGTTTCTCCCATTGCCGTTAAGAGAATAACCGGAATTTTACTTTCAAAACGCAATTTTTCCAAAAACTCTAACCCGCTCTCTTTAGGCATCATAATATCAACAATGAGCAGATCAAACTTATAATTAGCCAACAAGACTCTCGCATCATCAGCACATTTTGCTGCTGAAACGAAATACCCATTCTCACGCAGAAAGCGTTGCAATAACGAACGCAGCCTCGTATCATCATCAACAACTAAAATGTGAGAAGCATCTGCGTCAGCCATAAGCCGCACCTCTATTATTCAGCCGCTTTTGAAGCCTCGTTTTCTTTGATATAATCAAGGCTCTTCTGAAAATATTGATAACCGGTTATAAATGTTAAAACACCAGCTACCCATAACAATAATTCACCTATACCACCCCAATAGAAAAATCCTTTTAAAAGCATCATTGATAAAGCTGTCATTTGAAAACCGGTTTTCCATTTTGCCAAACGTGTAACAGGCATACCGACATTAACTTCGCGTAAAAATTCTCTCAATCCAGAAACTAAAATTTCACGACATAAAATAACAATAACCGGAATATAGCTGAGTTTTAAAACCACAAAATCTGGTCTAGCCAAAATAACAACTAATGCTGATGCAACCAACAACTTATCAGCAATAGGATCAAGCAAACGACCTAAAGCTGAAGTTTCATTGCGTTGTCTTGCCAGATACCCATCTAAATAATCTGTAATAGAAGCAGCAATAAACAGAACAGCAGCAAAAACTTGCCAAACAGAAGAATGGATATATACCATCAAAAAAATTGCCGGTATGACGACAATTCTTGATAAAGTTAATAAATTAGGCAAACTATACATTTCTACTCCGGAAAATACATAAATAACTAGAATGCCTGTATATTAAAATGTTTTTTTTATTAATGGAAGTAATTATATATTTTTTCCGCCGTTTTTTTATTTATCCCCGGAACTTTTTGAATATCTTTAATTGAAGCTTCCTTAATCTGAGCTGTAGAACCAAAATAATTCAACAAATCTCGTCGCCGTTTATCTCCGATCCCTTCAATTTCATCTAGATGAGATTGTACCATACTTTTTGCGCGTCTTGCACGATGTGTTCCAATAGCAAAACGATGCGCTTCATCGCGAATATTCTGCATATAAAATGCAATGGGAGAACGATAAGGCAAAGAAAAGCTCTCTCGCCCGAGCATATGATAGAATTCACGCCCGGCATTTCGATCCGGCCCTTTGGATATAGCTATAATAGCAATATCTTTCAAATCAAAATCTCTCAAAGCTTCATGTACGGCATGCAATTGTCCCAAGCCACCATCAAGCAAAATAATATCAGGACGATTTTCTGAAGTCATATGAGCAAAACGCCGCAATAGAACTTCTTTCATCATTAAAAAATCATCATTATTAATGATTTTATCTGTTGTATCCATCGCTTGATGTTTCAAATCATTTGTTTTAATATTAAATTTCCGATACGACTTTTTATCAAAACCTTCGGGTGTTGCGACAATCATTCCCCCAACGGAATTTGTTCCCTGAGTATGTGAGTTATCATATACTTCTATACGTTGAGGCATTCTCGGTAAATTAAAAACACGTTGCATTTCCAATAAATTACTTTTTATTGATGTTTCCAAAGCCATTTTACGATCAATTGCTGCTTCTGCATTTTCTAAAGCTCTTTGCATCAGTTTTACTTTATTACCTTTTTGATAAGTATTAATTTTGGCTCCTATTGCTGTTTCTAAAAAGCTCTTGTTAGGCAAAATCTCTGAAACAATAATTTCTTTAGGGGGCAAATGTTCACTATAAAAACTGCTTAAAAAGGCTTCCAAAATATCAGCATCGGAAGCATCTTCTGTTTGCTGAGGAAAGTAAGGAACATTACCGCCGGACCGAATAAAAAACACCTGAATACAAACAATATCGTGTTTACGTAATATCCCGATGACATCGCAAGACTTAATATCGGCATATTCCACCAAAGTTCCGGACTGCACACTGGTTAATGCTTTTATTCTATCTCTGAAAACAATTGCTTGCTCATAATCCATATCTTCACTGGCCTTTTGCATTTTCAAAGATAATTCTTCTTGAATTTTTGTATTTTTACCATCCAAAAAATCAATAGCTTCCTTAACCAAATGATTATAATCTTCGAGCGAAATTTTTCCGACACATGGTGCGGAACAACGTTTAATTTGATACATTAAACAAGCCCGTTCCCGATTCTGAAAAACGCTATCTCGACAACTACGCAAAAGAAACGCTTTCTGCAAAATACTCTGCACATTATTGACCGCTAAAACATTCGCAAAAGGTCCAAAATACCGATTACCATCCTGTCTGGCACCACGATATTTATGTAATGCCGGAAAATCAGAATGAACATCAATAACCAGATGAGGAAATGTTTTATCGTCTTTAAGTAAAATATTATAACGAGGTTCCAGTCGTTTAATTAACTCATTCTCAACCAGTAAAGCCTTAGCCTCGTTCTCAACAATAATAAATTCCATTTTTTGAATTTCAGAAACCATCCGTTGTAAACGTGCCGGAAGTTTTTGGATATGAGAATAGGAAACAATACGTCGTTTTATATTTTTGGCTTTTCCGACATACAAAACAACGTCATCTTCCCCCAGCATTCTATAAACACCGGGTTGTTCAGGAGCTATTTTAATGTATTGTTTTAAGGTTTCCAGTCCTTGCTTCAGATTGATACTCACATTAATTTTCCTCTGATATGACTAGAATTAACGTAACCAAAAATACTTATTTTTTCAAGAATAAACTAAATATCTCTGCCGCTACTGCTCATATCAAATAAGCTGATAAAGGACATCATTAATAAACTTGAAAATACAAATCTGAAAACACCGACAGCAACAGATAATAATGTTTCGGACCAATCTGTCTCTCCTGTCGTCTTATAAGTGCGTCGAAATCCGATAACATAAATACAAGAACAGAAAAGTGCAAAAACATAAAAAAGTGGATTTTTATAAACCTGAAAAAAATAAATTAAAAACAACGAAAGAGATTAATTTATCTATATTATCAAATAAAAAAGAGGCCATATCAGCATTTGAACTTCAAAAAAGAATAAATAAACGAGTAATTAAAATGGCTATCGGTAGCAAATA
>CAMHFM010000138.1 GCA_946184595.1 uncultured Azospirillum sp. | reverse complement strand
TAAACGTGAAGCTGATTATGCTTTTGTCGCTAAATTTTGTCGCTATTTTCATATTACACCTAATTACTTATTTGAATTTGATTCCGAAGACTTGGATGATCAAGCTTTAGATTGCTTTGTTAATATTATTGAAAAGATAGAGACTTGGGCTCTAAGTCATAAGGTATTTTATGATCCGGCAGATAAAGCTGAATTAATCCGCCTTATCTTTAAAAAGGTATATGCGCTTCCGGAAAAACAACGCAATGCGAAAATTATTGATTTTATGGAAGTCTATGAAACACTTAAAAAGGCAAATTAATGATATTGGATGAAAAAATTGAGGAGATTTTATCTCGCGCAAAGAATATTGATGACGTGAATAATTCTTCAAACACATCACCAATTAATAATACTAACAATCTAAATGTTAATATCCAAACTATAGGAAACCCTCTTTTATACTGTTTCACCTGTGTTTGTTTCGGCGTCATTATTCTCGCTTTCGTTTTTTTTTAGAGATAAAAACTCTTTAGTTGATGAATTCAAAATAATAAACGCAAAAGATGTACAAATTATTCAAGATAAAGTTACTTCTTTGGCAAAATGTACACAGATTAAAACAAATATTATCCACCTTACACTCAAGAAAAAATTTAATTATTACTCCTATCGTTTCATTAATAATCACACTTATAAAGAAGTCATCCTTAATTTGGATGATGAAATTAACCACTCTTGTTCTTCTTCTCAGAATTAGCATACTGTATTAAAAGTTGTATATTTATGTTTCTGTAACTTTCTGTTGATAACAATAAGATATTATTGACACCCTTTATTTGATAACTATATGTTATATATAGAGGTGCTCATAATGTATACAAACCATTCATTAAAATCAAAAGCTAATCATTTGTTTTGGATATTTGAATCTTATTATTTTCAAAATATCGGAAATTATCCTCGTAAAACCAATTTGGTTCTTGAATTTTCAGATTTTATTCAAAATGCAACACAACGAGATTTAGAGAAATTTATTTCTCTCTCCTCTAAAGATGAATATTTAAAGTTAAAAGAAATGATCAATAAAGGCATAGATATTTGGCTAGATGCCGGCGAAATTAAGACCCTGTTTATCTCTTAATTTTTCCAAAAACTACGTGTAAAGATAACCAGCACAGTCAACACATCTAATCTTCCGATCAACATTGCGCCCCCACACACAATTTTTGCTAACGGCGGTAAAAACGCATAATTTGCAGTCGGTCCATTAATTGCAATCGTACCAGGACCTGTATTGGTAATACAAGCAAGAATAGAGCTAAATGCAGTGCTAAAATCTAGCCCCATCAATGCCAATATTAACGTAAAACATCCGGTACAAACAAAATATGCGCTCAAGAAAATAAATACAGAAGAAACAACATGATTTTCGACATTATAACTGCCAATTTTAATTGGGATAATCCGATTAGGCTCCGTAGCACCAATTAATGACCTTTTTAAGAAAGCTACAAATATTTGCCAACGGAAAATTTTAATAGATCCTGTTGTTGATCCGGTACATCCTCCCGTTAATGAGAAAATAATAAAAAATGTTCCACTCCAAGCACCCCAAGCTAAATAATCTGTCGACGAAAACCCACTACTTGTCACAAGTGACACAACATTAAAAATGGCATACCGTAAAGAACTTAGAATATCCATATTTTTTGTAAATATTAAACACAAGCAGACAGCCGTTATATATATTATCAAAATTTTGAAAAAAGCTAAAACTTGTATATTCCTTGAGCTATGCAACTTTTTACTTTGCCATAACGCAATATAAAATGTCATAGGCAAAGATCCAAGTATCATAAAGACAACAGCAATCATTTCTATTTTGGCACTATCAAAATATGCAAATGAATTATTTTTAGTTGAAAAACCACCGGTAGAAGTCGTTGTCAGTCCATGATTAATAGCATCAAACCAATTCATTCCGGCCCAATAAAAACAACAAATACAAGCTATTAATAAAAACAAATAAACAGCAATAATTCTTTTAGCAATATAACTGAATTTAGGCATAAATTTATCATCGGAATCTGAATTTTCTCGCTGGAAAATTTGCATTCCTCCAATTCCTAAATATGGCAAAAGCGCTACAGCAAAAATGACTATACCAATCCCCCCTAACCCGTTGAGCATTGAGCGCCATAATAAAACGGGAGGAGAAACAGATTCTATATTTTTGAGAATAGTTCCGCCTGTCGAAGTTAAACCGGACATTGCCTCAAAAAAAGCATCAGAAAAACCGGTTACTGTTTTGGTCAGCATAAATGGAATTGCAGCCAACAATACCATACATAACCAACTCACAACCGTTATCAAATATCCTTGCCTAATACTGATTTTTTTAATTGCGGTTCTATTGGCTAAAAACAGCATTATTCCTAAAAATAAACTTATAATTGCTGATGTTACAAATGGCGACCATTGCGCTTTATGAAGATACATATCATATTCTGCAGGAATCAGCATTGATAAGCCTAAAATGCTCATCAGATAGCCGTCTATCATCAGAATTGGCTGCCACATTTTATTCCCTCGTTTTATAATTATAAGGCGACGTTTTTAGTATATCCTTTTAAGACTAAAGAACGATTGATATTTTCTCCACCAAAATAACAAATACCTGTTGCTATATTTTGATCTGTATAGGCTACGATGCCACATTTAACATCTTTACCGTCAATCAAACTCTTTAAATATTCAGTTGCAGATGTTCCTTTAGCTGTATAAGGGTGGACATAAATACCATACATCATAATGAATTCACCATTGATTTCTATTTCATTACAATTGTGAACTTTGGCTTTTCCAAATACTTCATGAGGAATATCTAAATATTTTAAGGCATAGACTTTTTTATCTTGTGGGTAAGAATACAAACTTGCATCTTTGGGTAGACGAATAGCATTTTTACTTGCAGTTTCTTCTTTGATTTCCGGTTTTACATCTTTAATCTTCGGCTCAAACTTTACCTCAGCTGGTTTTTCTTCTTTTGTTTCTTCAGTCTGAGATGGTTTATTATCTCCGCGTAAAACTTCTAATATATTCGGAGCATTAGCATCTATCGGTTCTGGAATTGTAAATTCAGAAGGTGTTACTGGTGCGGGAGCTGCCTCTTCCGGATGAAACTTAAATTCACCAGGTGTTACCTCCGGTTCTCTGCTTCCCCACCAAACCAGGACTTTATTACACATATTAGAAAATTGGCTAGCATACCATTTATGGACATTAACAGGTTTTACC
>CAMHFM010000137.1 GCA_946184595.1 uncultured Azospirillum sp. | reverse complement strand
TCTAAATTTTTTTGATTTATTTTACCTTTTAATCCATCAAATCCTCTATATTCAGCCATAAAAGTTCCATATCCGTCATATGCAAAAGCTTTCATTTTATGGTAAAATTCTTCTAAATTAGCAGCGTTTCCATGAAAAAAGACAATCATTTTCTTCCCTGGATTCTGCAAAGTTGCCCATGCTAACAAAGGTGTTCCATCTTCTGATTTATATTCTACTGCTCTGGCCGGATAATCATATTCATTTGCATGTTTTATATCTGATTTTTGAGATGACGGATTATAGAAATACCATTGTGGCATAACCATAACGGATAAACAAACCAAAACATAAATACCTATAATAGCAAGGCATCCCCATTTAAGAATTTTTTTCGTCATTTCCTACCCTTTCTGCTAATGCTGCCGCTAAAAATATATCAATGTCACCATCTAAGACACCTTTAGTGTCTGATGTTTCTGCTTCCGTTCGCAAATCTTTTACCATTTTATATGGTTGAAGCACATAAGAACGAATCTGATTTCCCCATCCGTTATCCCCTTGCGCTAAACGCTGATTTTGTGCTGCGGCCTCTCTTTTTTGTAATTCAATTTCGTATAAGCGAGCTTTTAACATTTTCCAAGCACTTTCACGGTTTTGAAACTGAGAGCGCTGTGTTTGACATGAAACTACAATACCTGTCGGTATATGCGTAATTCTTACTGCCGAATCTGTCTTATTAATATGCTGTCCGCCTGCTCCCGAGGCTCTGTACGTATCAATACGACAATCGGCTTCATTAATATCAATTTGGATCTCATCATCAATAACCGGATAAACCCCCACAGAAGCAAAACTCGTATGCCTTCTGGCATTGCTGTCAAAAGGCGATATTCTTACCAAACGATGAACGCCGCTTTCACTCTTTAACCAACCATAAGCATTATGACCATTAATTCTGATTGTTGCTGATTTTAATCCGGCAACATCCCCTTCTGTTTCTTCTATATACTCAACTTTATAATGATGTCTTTCTGCCCATCTGGAATACATTCGCAACAACATTTCAGCCCAGTCTTGAGCCTCCGTGCCACCGCTACCGGAATGTACCTCTAAAAAGGCGTCATTAGCATCAACTTCCCCTGACAGTAGTGCTTCTAATTCTCCGTGGTGCGTTTCTTCAGCTAAAGCTTCAAGTTGTTTCCAACTTTCATTCAACAACATTTCATCATTATCGGCTTCTGCCATTTCGCAGAGTTCCAATAAATCCGTTAAACTGTTTTCTTGTGATTTATATGTATTTAATTTTTCTTCTAAAAGATTTTTTTCCGTCGTTAATTTTTGGGCTTGAACGGCATCATTCCACAAATTGGGATCGGCTGTAAGCGCATTCAATTCATCTAAACGAATGATTGCATTATCGTAGTCAAAGAGACCTCCGAATTAATTGCAAAGATTGTTTGATTTTATCCGCCAATGTTATAATTTCAGCTTTCATATTTATTCCTTAATATTGTGTTCCTATTTGAATTTCTTCATCTTCTATCGGTTCGCTATCAATACTTTCTTCATTACCGATAACGCGCTGACGACTGTTAAAGTCAAAATCAGGTTTTAAGGCCTCAAAAATAACTTCAGAATCACTCGGAGACGCTGGTTTACCTGTTTTATGATTAATTCTGACCAATTTGATTCCTTCCGGAATACGGAAAGCCTCATCAGGTGTATTTTTAAGAGCTTGTTCCATAATACCGTAAAAAATAGGCAACGCAACAGAAGCACCTGTTTCAACTTTTCCAAGCGTTCTCGGTTCATCAAACCCAACATAAGTTCCAACAACCAAATCCGATGAAAAGCCGATAAACCAACCGTCTTTATTATCATTTGTCGTTCCTGTTTTTCCTGCCAAATGGCGATTTAATGCTCTCAGTCTGGCTCCGGTTCCGCGAATAGCAACACCTTCAAGAATTGATGTCATTTGATATGCGCTCATAGGATCGACAATTTGTGCTCTGGTATCTTGCAAAACCGGTGCATCCTGATTTTCCCACTTTTCTGCATTACAGTTTTCACAAATACGTGTATCTTTCTTAAAAATGGTTTTACCATTACGATCTTGAATTTTCTCTATAAAATAAGGTGTTACTTTTTTACCGCCATTAACAAAAATAGCATATGCACTCACCATATTAATCAGTTTCGTATCTCCTGCCCCTAAAGACATCGAAAGTAGTTCCGGTAAATTATCATTTATACCGACACGCCTTGCCATTTCTGCAACTTTATCCATACCAACATCTTGAGCCAAACGAACAGTCATCAGATTACGAGATTTCTCTATTCCTTCACGTAATGTCATTAACCCATAAAATTTCTTTGAATAGTTTTCAGGTTTCCAACGTTTTAAGCCTACTCCTTGATCTAAAACGAATGGAGCATCCAAAATCAAATCTGTCGGAGAATAACCGTTTTCTAAAGCTGACAGATAAACAAACGGCTTAAAAGCGGAACCAGTCTGACGCATTGCTTGGGTCGCTCTGTTGAATTGAGATATTTGAAAAGAATAACCTCCGACAACAGCTAAAACTTTACCGGTATAAGGATCTAAAATCACAACTCCGCCTTCAACATTCGGAATTTGTCTCAGTTCATAACTATCTGCCGCCAATTTTTTAGTTTCAATTGTTTTTTGATCTACCGGTTCAACCCAAACGACATCTCCCGGATTAATAACTTCTGAAGTTGTCTTTGGAGGATTACCTATTCTTTGGTCTTCTAATGTTTTTTTAGCCCAAGATAATAAACTGAATGGTATAACACCTTTTTTATTATCTATAGTGATAATTTTCGCGCCTTCATTACTAACTTCCGTTACAGCAGCCAGAATCCATGTTTCATCAGCGCCAGGTGGTGGGGTTAATTTTTTAAGTTCAGCAGCAATATCTTCTTTTAACTCAATAGTTGTAATAGCTCCACGCCATCCGTGGCGACGATCATAATTTTGAATTTCTTTATGGAATACCTGGGTGGCAATACTTTGTAAACGAGGATTTAAGGTTGTTCTTACCAATAAACCGCCTTCATATAAAGCATCATCCCCGTATTCCGAACTGATTTCTCGGCGTACTTCTTCACTAAAATATTGTGCATCTCTAACAATATTAGGATTGCGATCAATAACTGTTAATGGTTTTTCTTTTGCTATCTTTGCTTCTTCTTTTGTAACATAGCCATCTTCAGCCATACGATCAATAACCCAATTACGACGACCAATCGCCGCTTCGTACTTTGTTTTAGGATTATAATTATTCGGCCCCTTCGGC
>CAMHFM010000136.1 GCA_946184595.1 uncultured Azospirillum sp. | reverse complement strand
TTCACCAGTTTCTCTGTTTAAATAATTTCTATCTCCTGTTTTTTTATTTGATGTTTACGAGGTTGCGGCTCGGGGCGCAGTTGTTTCACACCTTCTTTCCAATCCTGACAATCTTCAGGTACGGGTATAGAGTCAGCCTCAGGCACCAATCGCTTATTTTGGTGCAAATTTATCTGGCGATTCCACTTTTGCATTTATGTATCTTACAAAAAAATTTTTCAAGTTGCTTTATTTATAATCCATAAATGCACCAGACACAACAATTTTATTTATTTTTTGAGAAGGATTTTTATTTCATGCTGATTGCTGATTTTGGACACACATGGGAGCAAAGAGAACAACCGACACACTTATCTTTGTTTACTTCAATATGACCATTGTCAAGAGTTAATGCGCTGTGTTCACTTTCATCACAAATTGTGACGCATTTTCCGCAATGAATACATATTTCATCATTAATACTCGGATAAACTTGCTGCGCTTTATTTAACTTCTCATGAGCGGTCAGATTTTTAATAGCCTTATCTCTTAAATCTGCTGGACTGTTAAATCCTTTGTGCTCTAGATAGTCCTCTAAGCCTTTTTTTAGCCCTTTGATAATGCTGTAGCCATTTACCATAACTTCGGTACAAATCTGAACGACATCGGCTCCGACGGCCATATATTCGGCAGCATCAGACCACATTGAAATTCCTCCCATTCCGAGGATTGGCAACTTACTGTTTTGACGGAGTTGAGCCACACAACGCAATCCGATCGGTTTAACCGCTATTCCTGAATAACCACCAAAAGTTGATTGTCCATTAACATTCGGTTTCGGCTCAAAATTCTCTAAATCTACACCCATCAAAGATTGTATGGTATTAATAGCGGCAAGACCATCTGCTCCAGCTTTTTCTACCGCCGTGGCAATCTCGACAATATTGGTCACATTCGGGGATAATTTAACGAATACCGGAAGTTCCGCTACTTCTTTAACCCAACCGGTAATCATAGCTGAGACTTCAGCATTAGTGCCGATTGCCATACCAATTCCCTTTTCAGGCATACCGTGCGGGCAGGAAAAATTGAGTTCAAAAGCATCAGCTCCAGAGTGATTAAAGGTTTTAACCATATTTTGCCATTCTGCTTTGACAACAGGCGCCATAATGCTGGCAATCTGAACTTTAGTCGGGTGCTTTTGTTTGAGATATTTAATCCCGTCGAGCCACTCTTGAATCGTTAAATGACTTAATAACTCGATATTTTCAAAACCGCAAACTTTTGAGCCATTATGCCATGTTGCATAGCGTTGAGAAGCTTCTATCATCTCTAAATCATCTGGGGTAATCGTTTTCAAAACAGCACCGCCCCACCCTAATGAAAAAGCTTTATCAATGCTTTCAATTTTTGCCGTCGGCGGGGCCGATGCTAACAAGAACGGATTTTCAAAATCAATTCCTAAAACTGAGGTCTTTAATGATGTCATCTAATAGGCTCCTAATCTTTTTATCTTGATTAGAAGTTTATATCAAAACCACAATAAAAGTCCAGAATGATTTGAGTTATTAAGATAAGTTTTAATTCCTTCCGTTAACGGCAGCAGATAAGATTATTTCCTGCCGTTGAGCGTATAAGCCACTTTCCAGGCCAACACCATATAAATGCGGATTAGCTAAACGTTTATAACTCTCATCTAAACGACTCAAATTTGCTTTTGCTTTTTGCTGGAGTTTATACAAATTTGTTTCTGGCTGAGTAATCAATTTACCATCTTTCATCAGCGGTTGCAGCAGAAAATATGCTTTTTCTCCAGCTTTGAAAGCAACTCGTGTTGCATCTAAACTGTTAAGAGTATAAGAGGTTATGTTTTTACCCAAAGTTCCATTTTTTATCAGCTCTGTTTCCTCAGCTTTAGCAATAATATCGCCCTCGAATTTATCGTCTCGAACGATACGGATCACATTGGTTGCTCCCGGAATGGTTGTCTTACCCTCGGCAATTTTAATTTTCGGTTTTCCCATATATTGCTTGGTTTTAAATACACCGCCTAAGGCCGGCGTATCATAAGCCGTTACTAACTTTGTTCCTGCGGCTAAAATATCATACGGTGCTTTCTGTACAACAATCAGGTTTTCTATCAAATACTCATCTAAATCATTGGAAGCAACCAATTTGACATCCTGTAACAGCGGATTATCTTTTTCTTTAGCTAATATTCGACGTGCCTCATTTGCCCAATAAGCTAAATCTCCAGAATCAACACGCATACCCATGAGCGGCAAACCTGTTTCTTTAGCTGCTTGAATTGCATGATAAATACCTTCGCGAGTGTCATAAGTATCCACTAACAGTGTTGTATTTTGAGGATTAGCACACATAAAGGCTTTGAAAGCATCGACCTCTTTTTCATAACTCATCACAAATGAGTGTGCCATAGTTCCGGAATCAGGAATACCATAATATTTGGCTGCCGCTGTGTTTGAAGTTCCACATGCTCCACCGATAAATGCCGCTCTGGTAGCACTAAATCCACCCAATTCCTGTCCACGTCTTAAACCAAACTCTAATAACGGGCGATACCGACCATCCATTGAAGCTGCATGTACCATTCGTGCGGTTTTAGTGGCTATCAAACTTTGCGAATTGAATATATTCAGTAATGCGGCTTCGACCAAATCAACTTGCCAAGTTGGTCCTGTCACAGAATATATCGGCTCATTCGGAAAAACAATTTCACCTTCTGGTACAGCATTAATACTGAGTTGTAATTTCTGTCCTTCTAAAAATTTCAAGAATTTCTCATCAAAACGCGGACTGCCATCAGCATTTTTTTCACCTCGTAAGTATTCAATATCTTCTTTGCTGAAATGCCAATTTTCAAGCCACTGAGCAAACTCAGCTACACCTGCAGATAATAAATACCCGCCACCAAACGGACATTTACGGAAAAAAGCTTCAGAAGTTTTAGTTTCATTCGCTTTGCCATCCAAAAACCATGCCTGTGCCATTGTTAAATGATATAAATCACAAAACAAAGGTGTTCCTGTTTCTAAAATATTCGGTCTGGTATTCATCTTTATTCTCCTATGGCTCTATTAACTAAATTATGCTCTATCTTTTTACTCAACAACTGGTTACGAAAGAATTGTGCTGTTGTCATACTTTTTAATTGTCCGCTCTCCACATATTTCTCATATGGTTCTATTTGTAAAATATCGGTTATTTGCATTTCTACCCCTTGGCACAAATCTTCTAAAACAATGACATTTGCACCGCGCTTAAGTAAACCGTTCATCGCTTGAACGACACAAACATCACTTAATAAACCACAAAGATAAACATTTT
>CAMHFM010000135.1 GCA_946184595.1 uncultured Azospirillum sp. | reverse complement strand
CTTAACTGAACCAATCTACAGCATTTTTTATACGGGCATAGCTTTGTTGGTTTTATATCGCCATCATGCCAATATTGCTCGATTAATCAAAGGTGAAGAAAGTAAAATCAGTTTCAAAAAGAAATAAAAATGGCATCAGATGATGAAATTCTTGACTATTTGCAACTAATCAACACGGAAAATATCGGACCTAAAACATTTTTCCAATTGGTATCCCAATTTGGTTCTGTAAAACAAGCTATACAGAATTTACCATTACGCTATAATTTATTCAGTCGTAGTAAAGCTGAACAAGAACTCAAATTAGCAAAACATCTGAACGTTAAAATTATCATTGATATTTCACCTGAATACCCGCAATTTCTGCGTCAAATATCCGACTATCCGCCAGTATTGTATGTTAAAGGCAAAACTGAATTATTAAATCCAGAAGCTTGCCTTGCCATTGTTGGTTCTCGGAGTGCTTCAATTAACGGACGCAAATTATCTTCCAAAATAGCCTATGATTTGACAGAGCAAGGAATTACTATTGTTTCAGGAATGGCAAGAGGCATTGATAGTGCCGCGCATAAAGGCGCAATGTATGCCAACAACCAACAAGGCCCGACAATTGCTGTTTTAGGAACAGGTGTTGATATTCCCTATCCTTCTGAAAACAAAGAATTATATGAACAAATCTGCCGTCAAGGTTGCGTTATCTCAGAATTTCCGCTCGGTACAACACCTCAAGCTAATAATTTTCCCCGACGCAACAGAATTATATCCGGTTTATGCCGTGGCGTTTTGGTAACGGAGGCCAATCTTCATTCGGGATCCTTAATTACAGCATATACCGCCTTAGAACAAGGAAGAGAAGTAATGGCTGTTCCGGGGTCACCTTTAGAAGGACGCTCACAGGGAACTAATAAATTAATCAAAGAAGGCGCCACACTAATTGAAAATGCCGACGATATTATCAACACCCTGAAACAAACAACTTCAGCTTATACTAAACCTCGACAACACATCACAATTGAACCTGAGTTATTGACAATCCCTCTTGACAATGAAACAAAAATTGACAATATACCTCAAAAGAAAACATCTTCCGTTATTGATTTTATAACAGTTGATGGTGTCCTTGTTGATGAGATTATTGAAACATCCGGACTCGATTCGGCTACTGTTAATGCCGAACTCCTTTATCTGGAATTGGAAGGAAAAATATCTCGCCAACCGGGCAATAAAGTTGCCCTAATAAAATAGGAAAGATAAAAATGAAATTAGTTATCGTTGAATCTCCGGCAAAAGCCAAAACAATTAATAAATATCTCGGCAGTGATTATAAAGTCCTTGCCAGTTTTGGCCATATCCGTGATTTACCGAGTAAAGATGGTTCTGTTTTACCAAATGAAGATTTTGCAATGAAATGGGAACTCAGCTCCGGCGGTAAAAAAAGATTAAACGATATTATTACGGCATTAAAAGATTGTGACACGATTATCCTCGCATCCGACCCGGATAGAGAAGGAGAAGCTATTGCTTGGCATATTTTAGAAGAGCTGACGGCTCGTAAAAAAATCAAAGATAAAAAAATAGAACGTGTCGTTTTCCATGAAATTACCAAATCTGCCGTCACGGAAGCCATTAAAAATCCACGCCAGATTGATAACGATTTGGTATCCGCTTATATGGCTCGTCGTGCATTAGATTACTTAGTTGGTTTTACATTATCACCAGTTTTATGGCGCAAACTTCCCGGATCAAAATCCGCTGGAAGAGTTCAATCCGTTGCATTAAGATTGATCTGCGAACGCGAAACCGAAATTGAAAAATTCAAAAGCGAAGAATATTGGACCGTAGATGCCGAATTAATCACAAAAACCCAAGCGATTATTCGTACTCATCTGATTAATCTTGATGGCAAAAAATTAGAAAAATTTGATTTAAATTCAGAAGCAAAGGCCAACGAAGCTAAAGCTAAGATTGAAGCTCAAGATTTTCATATTTCAAATGTTGAACGCAAAAAAGCTAATCGTTACCCTTCTGCTCCGTTTACTACCTCAACACTACAACAAGAAGCGGCGCGTAAATTACGGTTTAGTGCTAAAAAAACTATGCAAATAGCACAAAAGCTCTATGAGGCCGGTCATATTACCTATATGCGTACTGATGCCGTGAATCTTTCAAAAGAAGCCATTGAAGCTTGCCGTGCTGCGATTCTGAAATATTTTGGTGAAGATTATCTTCCTAAAACCGCCAAAGAATACAAAAACAAAACCAAAAACGCTCAAGAAGCACATGAAGCTATTCGTCCGGCACATATTGAAGAAACACCGAAAAAACTTGAAACAAAATTGGATGCAGAAGCTCATAAATTATATGAATTAATATGGAAGCGCACCGTTGCTTGCCAAATGAATCCTGCGGTTATGGATAAAGTTGTTATTGATGCTGAAAGCCAAGATAAACAGATTTTACTCCGCGCTAATGGCCAAGTAATTGCTTTTGATGGTTTCCTCAAATTATATGTAGAAAGCCAGGATGATAGCGAAGAAGATGACGAAAATCGCATTTTACCAAATGTAGAAAACGGAGAAGCTGTCAGTAAAGGACAAATTATTCCTGAACAACACTTTACAACCCCTCCTCCACGTTTTACTGAAGCTAGTCTTGTAAAAAAATTAGAAGAATTAGGTATCGGACGTCCATCAACTTACGCTTCAATCATTGCTGTTTTGCAAGAGCGTAAATACGTCCGTGTCGAAAAATTACGCTTTATTCCGGAAGATCGTGGTCGTATTGTAACCGTCTTTTTAGAGAACTGGTTCAAAAAGTATGTAGAATATGACTTTACAGCACAGTTAGAAGAATTTCTAGATAATGTTTCCGCCGGACAAATGGATTGGAAAAAATTACTCAGTGGTTTCTGGGTTAAATTCATTAAAAATATTGATGCCGTTGCTCCATTGCAAGTAAGTGAAGTTATTGAAAAAATTGATGAAGTTCTCGCTCATCACCTATTTCCACCTCGCGAAGATGGAAGTGATCCACGTCTTTGTCCTGAATGCGGTAAAGGTCGGTTAAGTATTAAACTCGGCAAATTCGGTGCCTTTTTAGGTTGTTCTAATTATCCGGAATGTAAATATACAAAACCTCTGACAGATGTCACTGAAGAAATTAATAATGACACTCCAAAAGCACCTAATCCGGAAGATAAAATTCTGGGAACACTTGAAGGAATGAATATTTATCTGAAAAAAGGACCGTATGGTTTTTACCTTCAACTTGGTGAAGATGCTACAGCCACAACAGAAAAGCCTAAACGTTCTGCTTTACCAAAATTTT
>CAMHFM010000134.1 GCA_946184595.1 uncultured Azospirillum sp. | reverse complement strand
CTAAAGTCGGCCACGAGGTTAAAGGGCAAAAAATGAGAATGAGGATGCCGCGCTAATGGCTTTAATTCAGCTTAGAAATATTTGCAAAAGTTATCCTTTGGGCGATAGTGAACTTCCTATCCTCAAAAACATTACTTTGCAAATTGACAATGGGGAATTTGTTGCAATTATGGGGCCTTCCGGTTCCGGAAAATCAACACTTATGAATATTTTAGGTTGTCTCGATAAACCAAGTTCAGGAGAATACATTCTCAAAGGACAGAATGTAGAAAACCTTTCTTCTGATGAATTGGCTGATATTCGTAACCAAACAATCGGTTTTGTTTTTCAAGGGTTTAACTTGCTTTCTCGCACTTCCGCTCTTGAAAATGTCGAATTACCTATGGTTTATGGGGGAATTAGCAAAGAAGAACGCCGGCGTAAAGCTGAAAAAGCCTTAACCGATGTCGGATTAAAAGAAAGAATGTATCATCAACCCAATCAGCTTTCCGGCGGACAACAACAACGTGTCGCCATTGCTCGGGCTATTGTAAATGATGCACCGATTGTTTTTGCCGATGAGCCGACAGGAAACTTAGATACGAAAATGAGCATAGAAATTATGCACCTTTTCCAGCAGCTCAATCGCGACTTAAAACGCACAATTATCCTTGTGACCCATGAAGAAGATATTGCCCGTTTTGCCGATCGTATTATTCATATTGTTGATGGTGAAATCAGTATAGATGAGAAAGTAATACATTAAGATGATGAAGCATTCTATTGATATTTCTGTTATTTTTAGTATTGCTCTACGCGCTATCAGGGCCAATAAAATGCGCTCTATTCTGACAAGCCTAGGTATCATTATCGGTGTTGCTGCAGTTATTGTTATGCTTGCAATCGGTAACGGTGCCCAAAAATCTATCCAAAATGAAATGAAATCTATGGGCGCTAATATTATGATGATTCGTTCCGGCGTTGCTACTTCCGGTGGCGTCCGTGGCGGATTTGGTTCTCAGCCGACAATGAAGCTCGGAGACGGAGACGCAATTCAAGAAAAAATAAGCGAAATCAAACTATCAGCTCCTGTTCTTAATGAAACAAATCAAATTATTTACAGCAACACTAACTGGTCAACAAATATTACGGGTACGGATAATCGCTATTTTGAGATTAAAGAATGGAATTTAGAATACGGACGTTTGTTTGTTGAAACCGATATCAAAAATGCTTCTAAAGTTGCTATTCTCGGTCAGACAGTCGTTAATGAATTATTTGGCGATGTTGATCCCTTAAATAAAACAATTCGTATTAAAGGGGTACCGTTTGTTGTTGTCGGCGTATTGGAAAAACGCGGTGAAAACGGTATGGGACAAGATCAGGATGATGCTGTATTTATCCCTATTTCTACCGCTCAGAAAAAATTGATGGGTGTTTCTTTCCCTGATCAGGTACAAATGGTGATGTTACAGGCGATTGATTCGCAAAGTACTTACACCTCTCAAGATGAAATCAGAGCCCTGCTCCGCCAACGACACAATCTTGGCGCTAACAAAGATGATGACTTTATCATTATGAATCTGACCCAGATGATGGAAATGATGGAAAGTTCTACAAAAATTATGACTGTTCTTTTAGGCTCTATTGCGTCAATTTCACTTTTGGTCGGTGGTATCGGTATTATGAACATTATGTTGGTTTCTGTCACCGAGCGCACCAGAGAAATCGGTATTCGTATGGCCATTGGGGCGCGCTCTTGGGATATTCGGTTACAGTTTTTAATGGAGTCTTTAGTTCTATCCTTTATCGGTGGCTTAATTGGCGTGATTATCGGAATCGGCGGCTCATTTTTAGTATCCTTAAGCGGTCTAATGACAGCCGAATTATCACTCTTTTATATTATTCTTCCGTTTTCTTTTTCCGGCTTGGTCGGATTGTTCTTTGGCTATTTTCCGGCTTATAAAGCTTCTCTATTGAACCCCATTAATGCTTTAAGGTATGAATAAAAAAAATCCCTCGCGGCGGTAAAGCGGCGGGGGATTAAGATAAATAACTTTACTTTTGGCATTTACCATAGAAGCGTCCCATATAGCGGAGTTTTGCCGGAACATTACCTCCGTGATAATCTCCTGTGTTATCAAAGCCAATTATCCAGCCACAACCACGCATATAGTCGCTATCTGCAAGATAAGCCCCGTCTAATATAGGTTTATTCAATGCTTTCAAATAGATATTCAGTTGATCAACCACTTTAGAGACACGTTCACAACAGAAATGTTCATCAAGAAGTCGACTTTCATCAACATCTTTATCCGTATGTTTCTTGTCTTCAACCTCATCAAGTTCCAGATACTCGGGCTCGTTTTTGAATGGGAAAATTCCAATCGGTTTGCCCAAATTTCTTTGAGAAAATGGGAGGCGAACTCTTTTCCCCTCGACTTCACACAGCACATCAAAATCATCTCTCAATTCGGATTCACTGAGATGTTTTTTATGAAATGCTTTGAGCTCTGCCTTAAGCTTCTGTATATCCTGAGGTAGCTTTTCAACCAATACGGCACAGACAAAACTGTCACAATCTGCCAGAGATTTTTTCCCCGTTTCAAAATTCAGACAATAATTCATCACTTTGTCAGCATTTTCATCACCGGATGTATAAAGATATTTCCATTTTCTTAAAAGAGGTTCACCGCACTCATAAAGATTTTGATTAATCTCTTTGAACTTGGCGTAGATTTTCTCAATTTCGTCTTCATTTGGAAATCGCCCTTCATACTGCTTAGCCATTTCACGAATATCATCTGGAAAATTTGATGTAAACAAAATGCTTCGCAATAAAATCAAATCCTCTGTCACTTTTATTCCGCGGACATCATCAAAAGGCTTGCCTCGTTCTTTACGTGGTCTGAACGGAATTTCTTGTTCCTTTCCCAGATAAGGAGACCAGTAACGGATTGTGTGAGCTTTTTGTTCTACGGGCTTATCATAATAGACATACGGTAGTTTATCTGCCGGTTCAGGAACTGGATCCGGAGCTACATCATCATTGAGTGGAACACAAAACGGACCTTGCGGCTTTTCTTTACCTTTTGTGGACTCAGATTTAAAAACAGACCATATCATTGAAAGATACGTCTTACATAAAGCAATAAACTTTTCCATACACAATAATGTTTAGATTGTTAATAATTTGAGTTTTATAATTATAAGCTTTGTACAGCGTACCTTAAATAAAAAACATTTCCGAGTCAAACAAAAAAAATCCCTCGCACATATCGTTGCGGGG
This sequence comes from uncultured Azospirillum sp., assembly GCA_946184595.1. Classification (GTDB taxonomy): domain Bacteria; phylum Pseudomonadota; class Alphaproteobacteria; order RF32; family CAG-239; genus Scatocola. The sequence continues at coordinate 62 of CAMHFM010000134.1, read as the reverse complement.
GATTAAAATTTACTGATTTTTGAGATTTTCTCTTTCGGCATATCCTCGAGCCAATTCGTATG
>CAMHFM010000133.1 GCA_946184595.1 uncultured Azospirillum sp. | reverse complement strand
ATCCAAATAAATTAGCTATAGACCCTTATTGCCTAGATGTTTCAGGGGAGATTAAAGATTGGGAAAATGATTATCTTTGTGTCGATAATGATTTAGATAGCGCACCATATATGCCAAAATCTGTTGTAGTTGAACAAAATCCTCAAAAGGATAAGAAAAAGTATCCTTATCTACATCGTAAACCGACAATTCCCTGGGGTGAAAATTCTATTTTAGAAACACATGTCCGTAACTATACGTTTAGAAATCCTAATTTACCATTAGCTGAACGAGGAAAATTAAGAGGTTTGGCTAATCCTTGGATGTTGGATTATTTTGAACAGTTAGGAGTCAATAATATCGAACTGATGCCGATAACGCCGACATGTCCTTGGCGCCACTTGCAAAAAGCTAAAGGCCAAACCGATAATTGGGGATATAATCCGTATTGTCATTTTGCCGTTAATCCCCGTTACGGAAATCACGAAGATTTAAAATATCTGATTAATGCCTTACATAGTCGTGGCATAAAAGTAACTTTAGATGTCGTTTTCAATCATACCGGAGAATATGATACACAAGGATTTTATAATCGCGCTTTATCTTATAAATTGATAGACAGTCCGAATTATTATCTCCCAAATGGTGATGATAAATCAAATTATGCAAATTTTACCGGTTGCCGTAATAATTTTAATTTAAATGCAAAGGGCGGACAGCGAATTTTGCATGACTTTTTAGATTATGCCAATTCTTTAGGCGTTGACGGTTTGAGGTTTGATTTAGGGGGAGATAACGCTCTTAATCAATATGGTCAGTTTCAAGATAACGGCGGTTTCATGCAAGAAATTCGTTATGCTCGCGAAAAGTTAAATATGGATGTTATCGTTGAGCCCTGGAGTGCTTTGGGAGGAAATTATTCTGGAAGATTTTCAGGGCAAATCCAAGGTGTTAAAGAATGGAGCGATGCAAGACGTAAAACGGTGGCTGAATTTTTTAGTTCCCAAGGTGGAAAACAAGGAGAAGTTGCTACTCAGATTGCAGGCTCTGCTTTGGTCGATCCTGTAACAAAAAGTAGCGCTGTTATTGGAACGGGACGCTCTCATGATGGATTTAGCCTTTTAGGCGCTTTTGAACACTATAAAGATACACGTCCGAATGGAGAAGAAGGACGCGACGGAAGTCCTGATAATTATCGCAAATCATCAGATCGTAATGAATTATACCAACGCGCTGTCAGTAATGCTGCCTTTGATATTTTAAGTAAAGGTGTTCCATTTATGCGTGCAGGAGATGAACGCGGTTATTCAAGCCCGAATAATAATCCGTATTGCATTGATGATGAAAGTGTTTGGGTCGATTGGAAAGAAATGTCTTCTGAAAATAAAATGCTTTTTATGAATATCCAAAGATTAAATGCATTTCGCCGTAATCATGGTGCGTTTAGTAGTATGGAACTATTTACCGGTGAAAAGGTTAAAGAAAACGGGGCAAAAGATATTACCTGGATTCGTCCTGATGCAAAAGAAATGGAAGAGCAAGATTGGCACACTCCTTATGCTAAAACGATTGCTTATATGCTCAATGGAAGTAGTCGTCAAGCCGGAGGTAAAGATGATGACTTTATGGTCATGATTTCAGGAGATGATTATTATACGGTTGATTATCAATTACCATTACCGCCATCAGGTGGCTCATGGAAACTTATTTTTGATTCTTCCCGACAGGGTTTTGTTAAAGAAGATAAAACCTATAAAGCAGGTGAAAATTATGCCTTAAAACCATTCTCATACGTTATTTTGAGCCATAAGAGAGAGGCTGAAGGAAGAACATATCAGAGACGGAATATGGCTGTAAAACCAGGAATGGAATTAGATTAATTAAAATAACGAGAAGATAAATGGGACGCAAAAAAAAGAAAGAGGTTGAATCGTCAAAAATAACCAAGTACATCATAAGAGGGTGTATTGTCGTCGCAATAATAATTCTGAATTATTGGTATTGGGATAAATATTTATCTGCAAATTCCAAATATGTAACTAATTATCAAGCTAAGGAGGATGTGTTGGCTCAGTACAGAAATCCGGCCGTAGCAGGATTATTTTATATGGCGCAACCGGAGAAATTATCTAAAAATGTTGAAAAATACATTCAACAATCTGGGGAATTTAAATTTACATATAGTCATTATCCCAAAATGTTAATTGTCCCTCATGCCGGATATGAATATTCTGCCGGAGCAGCAGGAAAAGCTTATGCAACACTACTGGGAGCGGCAGCAAAAATAAAAAAGATTTTATTGGTCGGTCCTTCTCATTTTTATGGTGGTCAAGGTGCCTTTTTATCAGATATTGATTATTTTTCTACCCCATTGGGAGATGTTAAAGTTAATAAACCGATTGTTAAGCAATTAGCGGCAGAAAACAAGCAATTCAATATTAATAATCGGGCACATATAAAAGAGCATAGCATAGAAGTTCAGTTGCCTTTTATTCAAAAAGTTTTACCGCAGGCCGAAATTGTCCCTATTATATACGGAAATATTTCTCCGGAAGATTTATCTAAAGGACTGCAAAAATATCTGATGAAAGAGGATACAATTATGATCGTTTCGGCAGATTTATCTCATTATTATCAATATAACGAAGCGGTTAAAATTGATGCCGAAACAGCTAAAAAAATAAGCAAAGGTAAGTTTTTGGACGATCACGAATCTTGCGGAGCTACCGGGATAAATGCGGCATTAATTCTGGCTGGAAACAGTAATTATCGCCCCCAGATGTTGGAATTGATTAATTCCGGAGATAGTCAAGGTGATAAGTCAAAAGTTGTCGGTTATGGGGCCTGGAGTTTTTATCCTGATGAAGTTATAGAAAAACAGAGTAAACTCGAAAAAGAAACAGATAATTTGCAAGATTTCAGTAATCTTTATAAAGATATGTTAATGCAAATAGCTCAAGAAAGCTTAGTAAAAGCTGTTAAGCATCATAAACATTATTCTCCTTCTCGTAGTAGTTTCCCTGAAGATTTATTCGATAAAGGGGCTGTTTTTGTAACTTTATATAAGAACGGAGAACTCAGAGGATGCATAGGAAATATTCTACCGACTCTTTCGGTCGCGCAAGGGATTGCAAATAATGCTTATGCTGCGGCATTAGAAGATAATCGTTTTTCCCCGGTAGCAGAAGATGAATTACCGGAAATAACGTATAGTATTTCTCTGTTAACGAATTTTGAAAAGATTAATTATACCAACGAACAAGATGTCTTAAAACAAATAAAAGCAGGAAAAGACGGAATAGTTATCAGAGATGGAAACCGTCAAGGTGTTTTTCTGCCGGTTGTTTGGACACAGTTGAGAGATAAAACTGAATTTTTTAAACAACTTAAAATAAAA
>CAMHFM010000132.1 GCA_946184595.1 uncultured Azospirillum sp. | reverse complement strand
TGTTAGCGGTTATGCCATTAACATCAACGACAACGCCTTTATCTTCAATAGCTGTAATTGTAGCTTTAACAACATCACCTTTTTTGATGCTTTCGAGAGCATTAGCGATGGAATCTTCGCTTAATTGCTTAATACCAAGGCTGATACGTTCTTTTTCAACGTCAACATCAATAATTTTAGCTTGGATGTCTTGACCTTTAGCATAATCTTTAACAGCTTATTCACCGGCCTTATCCCAAGAGATATCAGACAAGTGAATCATACCGTCGATTTCATCAGATAAACCGACAAATAAACCAAATTCGGTAATGTTTTTGATTTTGCCTTCAATAATAGATCCGAGCGGATGTTCTTCAATATAAGCAGCCCAAGGATTTGGCGTGCATTGTTTGATACCCAAAGAGATACGACGCTTTTCAGCATCAACTTCGAGAACTTTAACTTCAACTTCTTGAGAAGTAGAAACGATTTTACCCGGATGAACGTTTTTACGAGTCCAGCTCATTTCTGAAACGTGAACTAAACCTTCAATGCCGTCTTCTAATTCAACAAATGCACCATAATCGGTAATGTTTGTAACTTTACCCTTGCAGATATCACCAACTTTGAATTTGTCAGCAACATTTTGCCATGGGTCATTTTCAAGCTGCTTCATACCCAAACTGATGCGTTGGTTATCTTCATTAAATTTGATAACTTGAACTTTAACTGTTTGACCGACAGAAAGAACTTCAGCAGGGTGATTGATACGCTTCCAAGAGATATCGGTAACGTGTAACAAACCGTCAACGCCACCCAAATCAATAAATGCGCCGTAATCGGTAATGTTTTTAACAACACCATCAAGAATAGAACCTTCTTTGAGGTCACCGATCAATTCAGCACGAGCTTCAGCACGTGTTTCTTCCAAAACGACACGGCGAGAAACAACGATATTACCTCTAACCTTATCCATTTTTAAGATCTGGAATGGTTGAGAAATACCCATCAATGGAGTAATATCGCGGATTGGGCGGATATCAATTTGAGATCCCGGAAGGAAAGCAATAGCGCCATTCAAATCAACGGTGAAGCCGCCTTTAACACGACCAAAAATGATACCATTGACGCGTTCGCCGGAATTGAGGCATTTTTCAAGATCTTGCCATACTTCTTCACGGCGTGCTTTTTCACGAGATAAAACGATTTGTCCGTCTTTATCTTCATATCTGTCAACGTAAACTTCGATTTTATCGCCGACATTGAGTTCAGGATTTTGACCAAATTCACGAAGAGGAATACGGCCTTCAGATTTTAACCCGACATCAACCATAGCGAAATCAGGAGTTAAACGAATAACAGTACCTTTAACAACAGAACCTGTTAAGGAATTTTCACCAAATTGCTCATTTAACAATTCAGCAAAGTTTTCAGTCGTTTCAGGAATTTTAAATTCTGCGTTTGTCATAAATAAATATATTTCAAAAAATGCCGATCCATGCTTTTATAAAAGCGAAAAAAACGGATGGACTTGCGCGAGGTTAATATCTGAGATGTCGCGCCCCAATACCTCAGACACGCTATTTATACAGCCAACATTTTATTTTTCAAGAGTTTTTTAAGAATTTTTGAGTTTTTTATCAATTATTTTCAAGCAAAAATTAAAAACATCTTCAATTGACATTTCAGAAGTATCAAAAACGATAGCATCTTCAGCTGGTTTCATTGGAGCTGTAGCACGTGAAGAATCACGTTCATCACGAGATTTCATGTCTGCTAAAACCGTTTCAAAATCAGTTTGAATGCCTTTGCTTTGAAATTCTTTAAAACGACGCATAGCGCGGACTTCTGTAGAAGCAGTGATAAAAAATTTGATATCTGCGTGCGGACAAACCACTGTCCCTGTGTCTCGTCCATCATAAATAGCACCTTCCGCTGGTGTTCCGTCAGCAAAAACAGGATTTTTCGAAAAATCTTGTTGCATTTTTAATAAAGCCGCCCGAACTTTAGGATGAGCAGAAACAATAGAGGCATAGTTCCCTCCGATGGCTGAACGAAAATCAGGATTCTTTGCTAATTCATGCATATGAGTAAAAGTCAAATTCTGAGCATATTTTTCAGCTATTTTCTCGTTCTGAGGATCTTCGTTGTGAAGATACATATCTAACCCAACGGCACGATAAACCATACCTGTATCAAAATAAGCAAGTTTATATGCTTGCGCTAAAACGCTGGCTAAAGTCCCTTTGCCAGCTGCTGCTGGTCCATCGATAGTTATAATCATAATATATCCTCTAATAAGTCAAACTCTGTTTAGTAAAATTTAACACATATCATCTAAAATAAGACTATATTTTTAGAGTTATACAGAGTTTTTAAATGGGAAAAATCAGGCTATATATTTCTCAGGCTTTAACAGTTAACCAAAAAGTGGTTTTAGAGGCGCAACAAAGTCACTATTTGCTAAATGTAATGAAGCTCAGAAAAGGGGAAATTTTGAACTGCTTTGATAATCAAAGCGGAGAATATAGCTGTGAGCTTCTTGAAATCAGCAAAAAACAGGCTGTATTAGAAGTCAAAAGCAGAATGAAAGAATATATGCAATGTCCGGATATTTGGCTTTTGTTTGCTCCGGTAAAAAAAGATAATACGGATTTTATTATTCAAAAAGCAACGGAACTGGGTGTTCGAAAAATAATTCCTGTGTTAACTAAATATACAATAACAGAACGGGTAAAAAAAGAACGCTTTTCAGCACAATCCATTGAGGCTGCAGAACAATGTCGGAGAACAGATCTTCCTGAAATTGCAGATATTGTTAAATTAGAAGAACTATTAAACAATTGGGATAAAAAAAGAACTCTTTATTATATGGATGAAAGTTTAAGCGGGCAATCTGCAAAAGAAATATTTCTAAAAGCACCGGCTCCATGCGCAATTTTAGTTGGGCCAGAAGGTGGATTTTCTGAAAAAGAATTTACACTCTTGAAGACGTTACCTTTTTCTAAAGCCGTAAGTCTGGGAAATCGTATTTTGAGAGCAGAAACAGCGGTTGTTGCAGCTTTGTCTTGTTGGCAGGCAATGAGTGGAGATTGGCAATGAAGTTTTTAGTGGCAGATGATCATGAATTGTTTCTAAAAGGATTAGAATTAATCCTAATAGGAAAATTTCCTAAGGCACAGATTGTATTGGCTCATAATTATAATGAAGTTTTTGATAGAATTTCAAAGGAGAATGATTTTGACGTTATTTTAACAGATTTGGCAATGCCGGGTGATGTCTGGAATAATGCAATTCAAAAAATACATGAAAAAGTACCGGAAACACCCATTATTATTTTATCTGCTATTTTTGATAAGGAAATAGTCCGTAAAACTATAGAAATAGGAGTTTCCGGTTATTTATCAAA
>CAMHFM010000131.1 GCA_946184595.1 uncultured Azospirillum sp. | reverse complement strand
AAAAGAGTAAGTAGGGAGGAAAATATGGGTTTGGAGAATAATAAGAATTTGCGTTTAATAGCAAATGCAATCCGTTTTTTAAGCGCTGACGCTATTGAAAAATCAAAATCGGGACATCCGGGAATGCCTTTAGGAATGGCCGATGTTGCAACGGTTTTATTCTCTAAATTTATAAAAATAAATCCGAGTGCTCCAAAATGGTTTGATCGCGACAGATTCGTTTTATCGGCAGGTCATGGCTCAATGCTGATGTACTCATTGCTTTATCTGTTAGGATATAAAGATATAGATATTGAAGATATCAAAAATTTCCGTCAGTTAGGTGCTAAAACAGCTGGTCATCCCGAATACGGACATCTTGCCGGAATTGATATGACAACAGGTCCGTTAGGGCAAGGAATTTCTTCTGCTGTTGGTATGGCTCTGGCTGAAAGGATGTTAAATGCCAAGTTCGGTGATAAATTGTGCAATCACTATACTTACGTTATCAATGGCGACGGCTGTTTGATGGAAGGCATTTCTGAAGAAGCAATTTCTTTGGCCGGACATCTACGCTTAAATAAAATGATTGTCTTGTGGGATAATAATAATATCACGATTGATGGTACGGTTGATAAAGCCAATTCAACAGATCAAATCAAACGTTTTCAGGCAGTTGGCTGGAATACATTAGAAATTGACGGGCATAATTTTGAGGAGATTGAAAAGGCTATTTTGAAAGCGCAAAAATCTGATAAGCCGACTTTAATTGCTTGTAAAACAATAATCGGTTTTGGCGCACCGACAAAATGCGGTACATCGAAGTGTCATGGTTCTCCATTGGGAGCAGAAGAAATTGAAGCAATGCGCAAAAACTTAGGCTGGACTTCCGCACCGTTTGAAATCCCGGCAGATGTTTTATCCGCATGGCGGACAGCAGGCAAACGTAATGAACAAGCTTATGAAAAGTGGTCAAAAGAAGCCAAAGCAGCCGGCAAAGAATTTGATAATATGATCAATAATCGCTTGCCGAAAAATTGGGATAAAGAATTGTTGGCTTTAGAAGAAAAATGTATTGCTGAAAAAACAAAAGTTGCCACACGTAAAGCTTCTCAAATGTGCTTAGAAAAAATTGTTCCGGCGATTCCACAAATTGTTGGGGGTTCTGCCGATTTAGCTGCTTCTAATCTAACATTCGTCGAGGGCTTAAAAACCGTAACCAAAGACGATTATTACGGCAATAATGTGATGTATGGTATTCGCGAACATGCGATGGGGGCAATGATGAATGGTATGGCACTCCATGGTGGCATTTTACCTTATGGCGGAACATTCTTTGTCTTTTCGGATTATCTGCGCCCGTCGCAACGTTTAGCCGCATTAATGGGCTTACGTGTGATTTATGTTTTAACGCATGATTCAATTGGTGTTGGCGAAGATGGCCCGACACACCAGCCGATTGAACATTTAGCGTCCTATCGGGCAATGCCGAATATCAATGTTTTCCGCCCGTGCGATGTGGTCGAAACAGCAGAAGCTTGGCGTTTGGCTATAGAAAACGAACATACGCCGAGCATTTTGGCCTTAAGTCGCCAAGGGTTGCCGATGTTGCGAACAAGTGCCAAAGAAAATTTAACGGCAAAAGGCGGATACATTATCAGCCCATGTAAAGGTAAACGTCAGGCAACCTTAATTGCTACAGGTTCAGAGGTATCTTTGGCTGTTGAAGTGCAAGCAACATTAAAAGAGGAAGGAATTAATGTTGCGGTTGTTTCTATGCCGTGTACAGAGCTGTTTGATGCCCAACTGATTTCTTATCAGGAAGAAGTATTAGGCTCAGCGCCGCGTATTGCCATAGAGGCGGCATCTAAATTCGGCTGGGAAAAATATGTTGGACTAAATGGCGATATTATCGGTATGGATGGTTTTGGTGCATCCGGTCCTGCAGAGGAGTTATATAAATACTTTGGAATTACAAAAGAGGAAGTTATCGATTCCGTCAAAAATTGTTTGAAAAAGTAGGCAATTAAATGCAAAAGAGTATTTTTTTACGGTGCATTTATTAAATAAGTCTTGAGGTTTAAGATATTTTTGAATAAGGTTCTCTTATTGATAATAAATCAGACTAAGAGATATGCTGTTCAATTCTATCCCATTTATTTTCTTTTTTTTGCCAATATCAGTAATTGGCTATTATATATTAGTTCAGAAAAGGATAATATTAGGGGCAAGATTATGGTTGGTAGCGGCATCTTTGTTTTTTTATGCCTATTGGAATGTTTATTATTTACCGCTAATTCTGATTTCTATGGCGGTTAATTTTACTATTGGGTCAACAATATCTGCACCTGAAACCAGAATTAATAAAAAGTATCTCTTGATTTTCGGTATCTGCTTTAATGTCATAGCTTTGAGTTATTTCAAATATGCAGATTTTTTTATAGATAATATAAATGCTATTTTTCAAACGGAATTTTCACATTTGAATATTGTTTTGCCTCTGGCAATATCATTTTTTACATTCCAACAAATAGCCTATCTTGTTGATTGTTATAAAGGGTTGGCAAAAGATTATGATATTCTTTCTTATGCCTTGTTTGTTTCATTCTTTCCTCAATTAATTGCAGGTCCGATTGTGGCTCATTATGAAATGATGCCGCAGTTTGTCAAAACTTCTAATCTTGTCAGAAATTATAAGCATATTTTTCAAGGAATAGTCATTTTTCTGATAGGCCTTTTCAAAAAAATTATTATAGCGGATACTTTTGCACAATTTGCAACAATGGGATTCGATGAAATTTCATTGTTGACCTTCTGGGGAGGTTGGTTTACATCGCTTTCATATACAATCCAAATCTATTTTGATTTTAGCGGCTATTGCGATATGGCAATCGGTTGCGCTTTGATGTTTAATATTAAATTGCCGATTAACTTTAACAGTCCTTATAAATCTCTTAATATTCAAGATTTTTGGAGAAGATGGCACATCACATTATCCCGATTTTTAAGAGATTATTTGTATATTCCTTTCGGTGGAAACCGAAAAGGAGAAAAAAGAGCGTGCCTTAATATATTGCTGGTCTTTTTAATAGGAGGCTTGTGGCATGGTGCTGCATGGACTTTCGTAGTTTGGGGCGGATTACATGGTTTGGCAAATGTAATTTATAGAATATGGAAAAAGATTGGTTTTCAATTAAATAAATTTATCGCCTGGTTTATTACTTTTAATTTTGTGAATATAGCATGGGTTTTCTTTCGAGCAAAAAGTTTTGCCGATGCGCAGAAAGTATTAAAAGCGATGTTTGATATTTCTTCCATGGATATGAGCAAATCATTTTGGCGTATTAAATATTACTTAACAGATTTTCATGCACATTCCAAAGATTTTCATATGCTAATTCTTTTGATCTTGCTATGTGTCATTCTTCCCAATTCAA
>CAMHFM010000130.1 GCA_946184595.1 uncultured Azospirillum sp. | reverse complement strand
GTAGAGCAGGAACAATAAAAAAGATATCAGAAGCTCCATGGATAAGATTATCCAAAGCAGATGATAAATCCTCAGTTGTATGAGGACAAGTATGCTCTGAAACAAAATTAATGTTTAAGGGATGATAATTGGTTGTCAATTTTTCAAGTATTTCACCAAAACGGTCGGTTTCTTCCTCATTATTGTAAAAACGAGTATAAAGAACGGCAGCATTAAGAGCCTTAAAATCTTGAACACGCAATAAACTGTCATTGCCTGATAAGGCAAAAACAATTTCATCAACAACAGATTGCGGGATAATAGGTGTTAAAATTTCAAGTCTGGCAAGAACATCCCCGCTCTTAACAACCTGAAAAGGGGAAATGGTATTAAGGATAAAATAAGGTGATAAACGATTAAATTTTTTAAGTCTTTCCGCATAAACATTAAAAAGACCTTTAGCGGTGGCGGCAATTTCACAAAAACCGCGATCATCGATTCGAAAACCGAGATTTTGTCCTGAAATTTTAGCGGCAACAATACCGAGAGCCGTATCAAAATCGATATCTCCGGTTTCAGCGAAAGCTGCAAAAATCTTTTGATAGTCGAAACCTTTCAAAAACCGAATATCATCAAGCGTTAAAATATGATTCTTAGCTAAAAAGGTTGATCCTAAAGACAACTCTTCGCATAACCGCCAATCTTGAGCTTTATTAATATCAATTTCCTGCAGTTTCATTTTTGCCTCACTAAAAATAATTACTATTAATGTAGCAAAAAATAAAAAAAAAGAAAGTCCGTTTCCGAACTTTCTCTTTCTTTGTGGTATAAACCTTATTTTTTGGGATAAAAAGGTCTATTTGCAAAGCGCGGAGCTGTAGGCTGTGGTTGAGCCGCAAATTTGTTCATGATGGTGGTGTCACCAATCACAAACTGGAAATGTGTATTGCTGGCATCGTTCTCGATGTACAATACAATATTCCTTTTCACTGCGGTCGTAAGACCAGTCGCAACCGGCCATCGCCCATACTCACGACGATTCATTGACGTAATGTACTCTCCACGAGCATCGAAAAATTCAATACTATAGCTCGTTACATTAATTTTCAATTCATTCGTCTCCAGATAGAATACATTTCCTCCTTTTTCTTTATACTTTATACCGGTTTGGTAGTCGTATTTAGGAGCTTTACGCAGGGCTTTACGAGGAGTACCTGTAATCTGGTCTACATTTCTCTGCAGTCTTGAAAGTTCTTCCAAGGAACGATTGATATCCTGTAAGGACCTTTGGATAGAACTCTGAGCCATAACAGTTGTACAAGCTCCTAGAGCAAGCACAACGAATAATAATACCTTTTTCATAATATATGTTTTTATAATAATTCAATTCACCATTTTATTTTAGCATATTTTTTCCGTATTGTCTAATAGAAAAGCCCTCTGCTTGAGAGGGCTTTTGTTTCCTAGACTTCTAAGGTCAATTGACCGTTAGCTAAGGTTGCAGTTCCACCGATTGGAATTGTCAAAAGCGGTGTCGTATGCCCAAAATCAACATTTGCCAGAATAGGCAAGCCAGCCAATTCTTTCTTATTATTCAAAATAAATTCCAATTGTTCACGTGTGACTTTTGAGCCTTTTTGAAAACGTCCGATAACCAAACCTTTAACATTACCAAAGTCAGGTTGATATAAAAGAGCTTGCATATTGCGTTCAAACGTTAAAATATCTGTTCCTTCTGTATCTTCAATAAATAAAATGGTATCTTTTTCAAAAGCCGGACGATATTTTGTCCCGAGAAGCAAATTAAAGGTGCAAAGATTGCTACCGATAATCGTTCCGCGCGCCTGACCTGTATGAATATTCCAATACCCTTCATTTGGAATAAAAGTGCGATTTTCCTGATCTAAAAACCACAAATCATCACTCCATTCTTTTGAAGGAACAACTTGATTTTTACGCGTTCCGAATAACATTGTTTTCAAGTTATCTAATGTATAATCTATTCCTTTGAACATGCCGATAGAGCTGTAATGCGGACCTGAAAAAGTCACTAAACCGGTCTGCGCATAAATGCTGTCTAATAGAGCGGTAATATCAGAAAATCCGCAGAAAATTTTAGGATTGTTCTTGATTAAATCATAATCTAAATAGGGTAAAAGCTGGTTAGAGTTAAAGCCGCCGATAATTGTAAAAATAGCTTTGACATTTTTGTCAGTAAAGGCTTCATGAATATCAGCAACTCTTTTTTCAATAGAGGCGGAGCCCATCATATCCCAATTTTCATCAGTTGTATTTGTGGCAAAACTAACCTTTAAGCCCATAGCTTCAAAACGTTCTTTGGCCGTTTTTCGCGTATCTTGTCCGATAATTTTTAAACCACGAGACGGAGCAATAACCCGAATTTCATCACCGGCACGTAACCGTTCAGGGATAATCTTTTGCATATTTAATCTCCTAAATTTATTTTTTAGCTAGTTTTTTATTAGATGACTTGTCATCAGCAAATAATTTTTTATGAGTAGCTTGTAAGTTAGCGATTTGACGCTTAAAGTTCTGTAAGTTTTTACCGCTTAAATCAGAGCCTGCAGCAGCCTTTGCTGTCAACGGATTAATTCTTCTACCGTTTTGGATGATTTCATAATGTAAATGTGGTCCGGTTGAGCGTCCTGTGCTTCCGACATAGGCTATGACTTGGCCTTGTTTAACTCGTACACCGGCACGAATACCTCTGGCAAAAGAATTGATATGACCATAAGCTGTAGAATATTCGGAATTATGACGAATTTTAATATAATTACCGTAACTACCACTGTATTTAGCAGATTCAACAATACCTTCGCCAGCTGCATAAATAGGTGTTCCTTTAGGAGCGGCATAATCTACACCCCAGTGAACGCGATATCCACCTAAAATCGGATGACGTCTTTTACCGAAAGGTGATGAAATTCTTGCAGATTGCAACGCTAAAGGTTTACGATGCAATGTCCTTTGCATAGCCAAACCTTTGGCATTATAATAATCAACATGACCGCTACTGTCTTTGAAACGATAGAGTTCAACTTTATTTTTACGCATTTGTAAAGAAGCGTACAAAATATTTCCGGTACGAACGGCTTCTCCCTTAGGATTGATTTGTTGTTCATAAATAATTTTGAAAACATCGCCTCTTTGAATATCTTTGCGGAAATTAACGGAACGACTAAAGATGTTACTGAAATTAGCGATAATCTTTCCCGAAACACCAGCCTTTCTCATAGAAACAGACAAAGCACCATTAATAACACCGGAAACACTATTGATTTCATCAATCAATTCATCTTTCTCTTTATGCGCAACATATTCACCTTGTTCATTCTTTTCAATCACCAAGCGGGATGTACTGGTCTCAGGCAAAATAAAAGATTCCATTGAAATAAAATGGGAATCTTCAGAATCAATCAACATAGAAACGGTTGCTTTTTGTCCGGC
>CAMHFM010000129.1 GCA_946184595.1 uncultured Azospirillum sp. | reverse complement strand
TGGTGCTGCAAACAAAAGCCCATCAACACGATCAAAAATACCACCATGTCCCGGAATTAAATTACTTGAATCCTTAATTTTCAGATAACGTTTAACTTTTGATTCTAATAAATCGCCTATTTGCGCAATAATAGCTAATACACCACCAGAAATGATAGTAATCATTAACCAATTATTTTCTTGAGGCAAATCTAAAAGCATTAAAACCAAATACAGAAAAGCAACACTCGTTAAAATCGAAAAGATAATTGCACCAAACAATCCTGCCCATGTTTTATTCGGACTGATCGAAGGTGCTAACTTTGGACCTTTAAGTGTCGTACCAACAACATATCCGCCAATATCAACGCTCCAAACGGATATAACTAACCACAAAGCGGCAAAAGGATTAATCCAAGTATATAACCAAGACAATGCCCCCATACTTAATCCTATATAAGGAACACCTAAAGTTAATAAACCACGATATTTTTCATTCTTAGCTTTCAACCAAACAAATAATGTTGTTGCCGCAATGATACTTAAAGGAAAGAAAACATAATGGGGATAGATAAATGCCGTTGTAGAAACTGCTGCAATCAAATATGCCAAAGCATATACAGTCGGCTTATTGTTTGAAACCATTTCTGACCATTCCCATGCCAATAAAGCGCTAACGATCAAAATCAAAATTAAGGCTGTTGACCAACCATTATAGAGAGTCCATAAAACCAAAGGCGCTAAAATTAAAGCCGATACAACACGTTTAATTAATGAGTCCTTTTTAGACTTTTCCATATCTTCTCTCCCGCGTTTTAAAATTTTCAATTATCTGGTGTAAATGTTCTGGTGTAAAATCAGGCCATAAAACATCTGTAAATTCAAACTCACTATAAGCAAGTTGCCACAATAAATAATTACTGATACGTTTCTCTCCGCTTGTTCTGATCAACAAATCAGGATCGGGCATACCTTTCGTATAAAGCATATCTGAAAAAAGATTAATATCAATATCTTCAAGCGGGATATCACCACTTTTTACACTCTGGGCAATTTTTTTAACCGCTGATATAATTTCTTGACGAGAGCCGTAACTCAATGCAATACATAACGTCATTTTTGTAAAATCAGCCGTTTCTTCTTCTAAATCGCACATCATTTGTTGAATATCTTCAGCAAGCATATACCGCTCACCGATAAAACGAATACGAACCTGATTATCTCGAAGTTCCGTTAAATCGCTTTTCAAATACTCTCTTAACAAAGTCATCAGATATGAAACTTCTTCCGGACTACGTTGCCAATTTTCCGTTGAAAATGCATAAAGAGTTAAATATTGAATTCCCTGCTCTGCGGCTGCTCGAGTAATATTCTTAACGACCTCCGCTCCTTTTTTATGACCTAAAGAACGAGGCAATCCTCGACGTGTTGCCCAACGACCGTTACCATCCATAATAATGGCTATATGCTTTAATTCATTATCTTTAGTCAAAATAAAAAACCTTTTTAATAATTAAAATAAGACGTAACAAAATTTTTGCCTAAAAACAAAGCAAAAACTTATCTTTTTACTGACTTATTAAACTTGCAAAATATCCTTTTCCTTACTGGCCAAAGCTTCATCTATTTTTTTAATAGATTCATCTGTTAATTTTTGGATTTCTGCCTCAAATCTCTTTTCCTCATCTTCAGAAATTAAATTATCCTTTTTGAGTTTCTTTATTCCATCAAGACCATCTCGGCGGATATTACGAATGGCAACCTTATTTTGTTCAGCATATTTACTGGCAATTTTAACTAATTCCTTACGACGCTCTTCACTAAGCGGAGGAATAGGAATACGAATTAATTGCCCGTCAGAAGCAGGATTTAATCCCAAATCGGACTCTCTTAAAGCTTTATCAACAGACTTGGCTAAGCTCTTATCCCAAA
This sequence comes from uncultured Azospirillum sp., assembly GCA_946184595.1. Taxonomy (GTDB): domain Bacteria; phylum Pseudomonadota; class Alphaproteobacteria; order RF32; family CAG-239; genus Scatocola. The sequence goes on along the minus strand of CAMHFM010000129.1, from coordinate 1,597 downwards.
CACTGATAGACAATGTTCGAGCATCAGGAACTGAAATTGTTCCGACTTGAGCCAAAGGTGTCATAGACCCGTAAGCTTCAACCATAATTCCGTCTAACAAACTGGCATGGGCACGACCTGCTCGCAAACCTCCGAAATCATTTTTCAAAGATTCTAATGTTTTTTCCATACGCATTTTAGTATCAGATTTAATTTCACTAAAATCAGCCATTATTTACCTCATTATTAATTAATGTAAAACTTCCTTTTCCTGAAACAGCTTGCATCAGAGCATCTTTATTCTTTTGAGCAAAAACCACAATCGGAATATTGTTCTCTCGTGCTAAGGCTACAGCTGTCATATCCATAACATTCAAATGATTATTTATCACTTTATCATATGAAATTTTATCAAATTTAACTGCTTTAGGATCATTTCGCGGATCTTTATCGTAAACCCCGTCAACTTGCGTTGCTTTAAGTAAAACATCGCATTGCATTTCAGCAGCTCTTAACGCTGCTCCGGTATCTGTTGTAAAATAAGGATTTCCAGTTCCACCGGCAAAAATAACAACACGGCCCTTATTCAAATGCTTTAAAGCACGACGATACATATATGGCTCACAAACCTCAGGGATTGATAACCCTGATAATACTCTCGCATCAACACCTTGCTGCTCTAATGCATTTTGCATCGACAAAGCATTCATTACCGTTGCTAACATACCAACTTGATCAGCAACCGTACGATTCATTCCCTGAGCAGCCTCTTTTGCTCCTCTGAAAATATTACCGCCACCGATAACTAAACAAATTTCAACACCGGCTTTTTGGACTTTTTTAATTTGCGCAGCTAAAGACTTCAAAACTTCCGTAGAAATACCGAAAGGCTTTTCGCCCATCAATCCTTCCCCAGAAAGTTTCAATAAAATCCTCTTATATTTAGGAGTCATTTCAATAACCTTAAAATTGCAATTTTCAGACATATTATCTGATTTTCATATTTTGTCACCTACATTTTAAACTTTTAAGCAAATTTTTCAACAGATATACATGCTTAAAAATTTAATGTTGCAAAAAAAACAGAAACTGAATACAAATAACGATAATATTCAACTAATATTGAGGCGAATAAAATGAGCATAAGTTTGACTTTTATTATATGCGCTCTGGGAGGTTACCTGCTGGGCTCTATTCCTTTCGGATTAGTTCTGACCAAAATGTGCGGACTGGGAGACATTCGAAAAATCGGTTCTGGTAACATTGGGGCCACAAACGTTCTCCGTACCGGAAGAAAAGATTTAGCTCTATTAACAGTCATTTTAGATGCTTCAAAAGCCGGCTTAGCTGCCTTTTTAGCTGAAAAATTAGTCACCACACATGATATGGTTGTATTTGGATTGTTCACACAAATGAATATTGTCGCCAGTTTAATTGCTGGGACATGTGGTGTCCTAGGTCATAATTTTCCAATATGGTTGAAATTCAAGGGTGGTAAAGGCGTCGCTTCTACATTTGGTTTTTTGGTTGCAACCTCTCCTCAAATTGCTTTATTAGCACTTGTAACATGGCTTACTGTTGCCATCATTAGTCGTTATTCTTCCTTATCGGCAATTAC
>CAMHFM010000128.1 GCA_946184595.1 uncultured Azospirillum sp. | reverse complement strand
GTTATCCTTATGATAGCCACCAAGGTAATATTGCCGGTGATATGCGTCGTTGTGACGACAGCACCGGTGAACATTATGGTTATGAAACCTGCAACGATGGTTGGATAGGTGGTTGGGTAAAAAACCGTACCGGAATATGTGAATTAGCGGCTTGTGATGTTAAAAACTTCCCTTACATGAGCAACCCAAATACTTATTATAACCGCGGTATTACCAAACAATGTCTCGTTGGTGGTAATCCATATTATCGTTATTCTTCAACGGATTCTTTGGATAATCCGTCTGATGAAGCCTGTGGGGTAGCCAATGAATATACCTTAAATAATGCTGTCTGCCAAAAACAATGTGTATTTAGCAATTGCAGTATGGAAGAACCGAGCAGAATAACTCTGAGCGGAATTGATTTTGAATACAACAATTGGGCTTGTAAATTAGAAACGGAAGATTGTCGTGTCGGGGATATTGCTATTGTCAATGGTATCAATGTCGGTATTGTTACTCATTTACCGACAGATAGTAGTGATCTTCTCAGAATTATGACATCTTCTTATTCTTTTGCTTCCAGTATAACTAGTGGAGCTCACAATGCAGAAGGTCTTCCATTACCTAATAAAAATTGTTCCGGTAATGAGCTTGGTAAATATTATGATAAATTTACGCTGGCTTATATGAAGGAAAAGAATAAAACCGCTGTAGAACCGTATGAATTTCCGGGGATTCAAAAAATGTCTACATATGCTCCCAGTGATTGCCCTGACGGTAGTGTTTGCGGTAAAGGCGAATGGTATCTCCCAAGTTGTTCAGAGTTAAAGCAGATATTTGAAAATCGCTATATTGTATACAATGTTACCAAGAGTAGTTATGGCTCAACTTTTATCAGTACTTGCGTTCTTAGTTCGTCTTTCAATTATAATGAACGTAACCACTCTCTTTGTTTTTCGGGATCAAATGGTGTAGGTGGCATTACTTCTCCACATTTTAGATATGGTACTTATAATTTTTATCCAATGTTGTCTTTCCATTTGAAATAAAAAGATAATAAAAAATACCCTTCCTCGTCGTAAGGCGCGGTTAAGGAGGCGATTTTTTAATATTAAAGCGGAAGATGCCTGGTCTCGCTCCTCGCGTCGCTCAAGGCATGACATTTTTTATAAAAGTGGTAGATATTTTGAATAAATCTAACAGTTCTGAATATATTTTTATTTTAAGCGACTGATTTGAATAAATCCTTGATTTTATTCATAAAGCCTTTAGATTGCGGTTGACACTTGTCATCCTCACTCAGCGAGCGGAATTCTTCTAACAATTCCTTTTGCCGTGATGATAAATTAACCGGCGTCTCAACGCTAAAGCGAACAAACAAATCTCCTTTACGTTTTGAACGGATTGTCGGCATTCCCTCACCACTGACTTTAATTTGCTGATTGGTTTGAGTTCCTGACGGAATATTTAAGTTAATAGCTCTACCGTCAATGCTCGGAATTTCCATTTTTCCGCCTAAAGCCGCACAGGCCATTGAAACAGGAACTGTCGTATAAAGATTTGCGCCTTCACGAACATATAATTGATGTGGCAAAACATTAATAAAGACATATAAATCGCCATTTTGCCCACCGCGCAAGCCAGCCTCTCCGGCTCCGGCAACGCGCATACGGGTATCACTTTCTATTCCTGCCGGAATTTTAATTTTTATTTGCTTTTCTCCGTGAATTAAGCCTTCTCCATGGCATTTTTTACAAGGAGATTTAACAATTTTCCCCTTGCCTTTACAAATCGGACAAGTGGTTTCGACAATAAAAAATCCGCCTTTTTGAGACTGAACTTTTCCGCGACCATGGCAAGTGGTACAAATTGGGGCTTCTTTTCCATCTTCCGTCCCATGACCATGGCAATCTTCACAAACTTCAGCATGGGGAACGGTAATCTCTTTTTCTATGCCGTTAAAAGCTTCTTCAAGTGTAATATCCAGATTATAGCGCAAATCGGCTCCGTCTTGAGGTGCATTAGGATTACTGCGTTGACGACCACCCATAAATTCAGAAAAAATATCTCCGAAAATATCGCTAAAACCGCCGGCTCCGTTAAAATCAAAACCAAATCCGCCAAACGGATTACCTCCGCCCATTCCGCCATTTTGAAATGCTTGTTTTCCAAAGCGATCATAGGCTGCGCGCTTTTGGTCATCTTTTAAGACATCATAAGCCTCGTTTATCTCTTTAAAACGTGCTTCAGCTTCCGGATTGTCAGGGTTTCTGTCCGGATGATATTTCATTGCCTGACTGCGGTATGCCCGCTTTAATTCATCTGCTGTGGCGGTTTTAGAAACACCCAGCACTTCATAGTAATCAAAATCACTCATTTCTTTGTCAACTAACTCATATTTTTATATTTATCCTTTATTTAGGATGTTTATTTATAAAACGCAAGTGCTTTTCAAAAATTTTCGCCATAAAACAACAAAATAATTTTGGACAAATATTGACAGCTTTTTCGAAATCTGTTATAGTTTAATTAATAATTTTGTTGTATGTATATACATATCGACTATCAAGGAGCACGATAATGGCTGAAATTAATTTTAGAGATGAACAATTAGATGCTTGGTTTAATGATACTTATACCGCAGCTAATGTATCGGCAGAAAATGCCACCGCATATCAAAATGCACAAGATAAAGATGCTTTCAAAAGAGAAAAAATTGCGGCTGAACGTAAATCAAGATTTATCCAATATATGACTAATTTGCAAATTGAGTCTGGACGTCCTGTCACTGTAGATCAAGTTGAAGCTATAATTAATGGCCAAATTCAAACAGATATTCAAAGAGCTTCTGAAGCAAGAGGGCATCCTGTGACCGAAGATCAAATCGTTTCTGAGTATGCTTTGAGCGAAATTCGCCGTCATGATGCTCAAAATCAAAATAATCAAGACAATCGTAGTGATACAATTGTCGAAGCCATCACACAACGTAATTTCACCTCTGACGAATGGCAGCAAATGATTAACGGTGAAAATACGCTGTTTTTGAATAATGAAAGCCCTGTTCGTGTCGGTATGGATCGTGAAATTTTGCGAAGCATGCAAAAATTACCGAAGGATTTTGATAATCTTTCCCCTGATGAGCAAGCTGATGCCATTAATCTAGCCAAAGCTGATTTAAATGCTGAAGAACGTAACGAATTCAACACACGTGATACACAGCTTAAACAAAAAATTATCGAGCAATATCCGCCAAATCGTTTGGTTGACACAGATCTTTTCTTAGAAGAAGCTGAGAAAAATGCTAAAGATGATGCCCTAAAACAACAAATTCAAAGCTCTCGCCAAGCCATTATGAATGCAATGGTCGGTAAAATTAATGATTATGCCGGCGGACAAACCATTGTTGACCAGACGAATGTCGCTGATGTCTATGATGGCTCAATGCGGATGTATGAATATGTCGAAAAGAAAAATGATCATAAAAATAAATCTTTAGATACAAATATACAAACTTGCCGCAACAAATTAGAT
>CAMHFM010000127.1 GCA_946184595.1 uncultured Azospirillum sp. | reverse complement strand
AATTAGCATTCATCAAGAAATTTCCGGTAAAACATTAAATAATAACATAATAGAAAATCATCGCAATAAACACTCCTCTGCTTTATCTAAAAATGAATTGAATTTATTAGCGCAAGATTTAGGAAAATTTTTAGCTCAATTACATCATGTTCCTATTGAGGGAATAGATAAAAAAATTCTAAATACCAAACATTTTGAGGAGAACAAAGAATCAAAAGAATATGCAAATACACATGGCTCAAGATTATTAAAAAAACATGGTGTACGATACAGAAAACTAAATATTGATGAAAATGATATTGTACTAAGCCACAACGACATGCATGGTGGAAATTTCGTAATTAATAAAGAAAACAAACTCGCCGGTGTTTTCGATTTTGGGGAAATGGGTATCAATTATCGCCACAGTGATTTTATGAAATTAATACCATACGGACGTGACTTCGTCAAACAAGCTGTTCAATCTTACAATAAATACGCTGACAAAAAAATTTCTATGAAAACAATAGATAGTGCCTATCAAATTGAACAAATAGAATTTTTACGTTTAGCAGAAAAAAAGAAACAACGAATCATAGAAGAACAGACTAAGCCGGAAGAACAAAGAGATCCCCATTTTAATATTGAAAAAGAATTAAAAGGCGCTGAAATATGTGAGAATGAAGCCCAAAAAAATCTAAAGAACTATCGCCGACAGATTGCCCAAGATTACCGCACTCAACGCGCATTATCGAGCAGTAAAAGACGATTAACCGCGAGGAAGCCTCAACATACGCAACATACCCAAATGCCACAAACCAAACTCAATTTACAGCAATTCAGATTATTACGCGAAACGCAACACCAATAATTTTTGAGAAATCTGCACGAGTAGTTCTTAATAAAATTCGGAGAATGAGGCGAGTAGCAGGAGTTTATGCCAAAAATCCAGCAGCAAACTAAAAGTACGCCCCAAGATAAAATGTGATAAATTAGAAAAATAGTAAGATTTGGAACAAATTGCGACAGGAGTGTACGTAAGAGGTACATGACTTAGCAATTTGCGACAAATCTGCACTAGTTTTCAATTTAGCACGTTTTATCCCACGATTTTGCCGCCGACCATCGGCTCATAAACCCCCGTCGTCGTAGGAAACGAAATCGGTAAAAAGTGCAATCGTCGTACTGCCAGATAAGCCACCGCCTGCACACCGATAGCCAAAGAATTATAACCCCAATCTTCTGCTGTACAAACTTCAATATTCGGTAATCGCTGACGCAAAAACCGCATCAATGTCGGATTTTTCGCACCACCGCCACAAACCATAATTCTTTTCGGAATATCCGGAACATATAAGAGTAAAGAATACGCAATAGATTCTGCCACAAAAGCCGTTGCCGTTGCCGCACCATTTTCTAAAGATAAGCCTTCCAAATGCTCCAATTTTTCTCTAAATTCTTCCCGATGCGTCGACTTCGGCGGATATTGCGCAAAATATTTATGCTTCATCATCGCCGCCACAATTTGCTCATTCACATGACCGGTAATCGCCAATTTTCCGTTATAGTCCATATGCATACCGGCATGTTTCATCACCCAATCATCAATTGCGGCATTACCCGGACCGGTATTAAAGGCTGTCATTTCGCCATAAGTTCCCAACCAAGCGATACTTGAAATTCCGGAAACATCGACAACAGCCAAAGGTCTTTCCTGCTGTGAGGTAATCGCATTATAATAGGTTACATCTAATGGTGCCCCCTGCCCGCCGGCGGCAATATCGGCGCTATGAAAATGATAAACAACTTTGATACCGGTTAATTGCGACAACAATTCGCCATCGCCGAGCTGATAAATATAATGTTCTTTCGGCTCATTACAAACGGTATGCCCTTCCAGCCCGATAACATCAATATGAACATCATAAGTTTCGATATATTCTTTAACCGCCTGCGCCCAAAACACGGTGACTTCCTGCTCGACATCATTTAATAATTTCTGATTTTCCGGCGTCTCCGGTCTTACCCCCAAAACAGAACGAACCTTTTGCCTCAAACTGTCTTCATAAGGAACGGTCAACATATGCCCGCATTCATAAACATCAACTCCATCTGTCCGGATATAGGCAATATCGACACCATCTAAAGCCGAACCGCTCAAAATTCCCAAAGCATTAAAAGTCTTAATTGTTTCCATAAAAGCTAAAGTCTCCTCTTGCAATGTCTGAATTATATGCTAGTATCGGTTAAAATTAGGTTTATCTTCATCAATAAAGGAAAGGAAAAATGAGCAAATTTAAATCCGAATTTATGAATATTATGCTGGAACGCGGCTTTTATAATCAATGCACCAATGAAGAAGGGTTTGATACCTACCTTTATGAATGCGAAAAAGCAGGCAAGCCGGCTGTCGGATATTTGGGCTCAGATCCGACCGGAGATAGCTTACACGTCGGACACATTGTTCCTTTGATGATGTTACGTTGGTTTCAAAAATGCGGACACAAACCGTTGGCTTTAGTCGGCGGGGCAACAGCACGCATCGGCGATCCGAGCGGTAAAGATAAACTTCGTCCGTTTTTGAGTGAAGAAACTTTAGCCTCCAACGCGCAAGGTTTAAAAAAATCTTTTTCTAAATTCCTCAAATTCGGGACCGGCGCTACGGATGCCGAAATGGTTGATAACTGGGATTGGTTTAAGGATATAAATTACCTTGCCTTCTTGCGCGATGTCGGAACGTATTACTCCGTCAATCATATGTTGACCATGGATAGCGTTAAATCTCGCTTAGAGAGAGAACAGCCGATGTCTTTCTTAGAGTTTAACTATATGCTGTTGCAAGGCTATGACTTCTGCGAATTATATCAAAAATACGGTTGTCGCGCACAAATCGCTGGAGCCGATCAATGGGGAAATATTACTTCCGGAACAGAGCTTGGCCGTCGTCGTCACAATGTTGAGCTTTTTGGTTTCACCAGTCCAATCATTACCGATTCGAACGGTAAAAAAATGGGCAAATCCGAAGGTAATGCGGTTTGGATTAACGAGGAGAAGTTACCTTCTTATGATTACTACCAATACTTCCGCAATATCGGCGACAAAGAAGTCAAAATGTGCTTAAGTATTTACACCGATTTACCGATGAGCGAAGTCAATCGCTTGAGCGCATTACAAGATAAAGAGATTAATGAAGCTAAGAAGATTTTAGCCTTTGAAGCGACCAAGATTTGCCGTGGTGAAGAAGCCGCACGCACCGCACAAGAAACCGCCATTAAAACCTTTGAACAAGGCACAACCGGCGGCGATTTGCCGAGTATTGATTGCGCAAACGGCACAGGAATTTTAGATGCTTTTGTTTCTTTAGGCTTTGTCGGCAGTAAAGGTGAAGCGCGTCGCTTGATTAAACAAGCCGGATTAAAACTCAATGATAATGTGATTACCGATGAGAATTATAAGCTCTCTGCCAATGATATGGTAAACGGTAAAATCAAACTCTCCCAAGGCAAAAAGAAACACGGCCTTGTTGTGCTGAAATAACCTTCAAAGATATAATACTAAAAA
>CAMHFM010000126.1 GCA_946184595.1 uncultured Azospirillum sp. | reverse complement strand
TTGATGAAAGTATCCCTCCGCCGTTGCGGTCCAGTATTATTTTAGAATTGCAGCTCGTTGATATTTTTAATGATGTTAAGGCTTTTTTGTTAGCTAAGGCTTTTGCTCAATATCGCGGATATAAAATTTGTATTGATGGTATTACAGTCGATAAACTGCAATATATTAATCGTGAATATCTTAATTCTGATTTGATGAAGATTATTTGGCATCCTGCGTTTTTGGATGTGGTTAATGAAGATCAGCATTTTCGGGATTATGTAAATAAGGCAGAACGCGCAAAAATGATTTTGTGTCGTGTTGATGATGCTAAAGCCGTTGAAGCTGGAAATTCAATTGGTATTAATTTGTATCAAGGACGATATGTTCAAAAAGAACTTCATAAAAAACGCAAGTAAAAAATACCCTTCATTTTGAAGGGTATTTTTATTTGAAGTTTTAGTCTTCTTCATTAATAGGATCATCATCTCCGAGCATTTCACTGGTAAGGTGTCCAGCATCGGCACGAATCTTATTTTCAATTTCATCAGCGATATCCTGATGTTCTTTCAAAAAGCTTTTAGCATTTTCACGACCTTGGCCAATTTTTTCTCCTTTATAAGAGAACCAAGCACCAGCTTTTTCAATAATACCGGAGTTAACACCTAAATCAATTAATTCACCAGTCTTAGAAATGCCTTCGCCATACATGATATCGAAATCGACAACTTTAAACGGAGGAGCTACTTTATTCTTTACAATTTTAACTCTTGTTTGGCTGCCAATCACATCATCTTTATCTTTGATTGCGCCAATACGGCGAATATCAATACGGACTGAGGCGTAGAATTTCAGAGCGTTACCGCCTGTAGTGGTTTCAGGGTTGCCAAACATAACACCGATTTTCATACGAATTTGGTTAATGAAAATAATTAAGGTGTTAGAGCGAGCAACTGTTGCTGTTAATTTACGAAGGGCTTGGCTCATTAAGCGTGCTTGCAGGCCCATATGAGAATCTCCCATTTCTCCTTCTAATTCTGCCTTAGGCACCAATGCTGCAACAGAATCGACAACGAGAACATCAATGGCACCAGAACGAACAAGGGTATCTGCAATTTCAAGGGCCTGTTCTCCAGCATCAGGTTGGGAAATTAATAAATTTTCTACATCAACACCGATTTTCTTAGCATATGAAGGATCTAAGGCATGTTCAGCATCGACAAAGGCACATGTACCACCTTTTTTCTGTGCTTGAGCAATAACGCTTAAGGCTAACGTAGTTTTACCAGAGCTTTCAGGACCATAAATTTCAACGATACGACCTTTAGGCATACCACCGATACCCAAAGCTATATCGATACCTAAAGAGCCAGTTGATATTGCCTCAATATCAACATTAGCACTTTGTCCCATGCGCATAATGGAGCCTTTGCCAAAAGCGCGTTCAATTTGTGAAATGGCGGCGTCAAGAGCTTTATCTTTTTCCATAATTTAGTCTCGCTTTCTATAATTGAGTGTTATTATTGTCATCATCTAACTTCTTATTAAAAATTACAAATTGACAATTTAAGTTATCCTATGAAAATAAAATGTACTATTTTTGTTCTTTTTGCAAGAACTTTTTTTAGGTTTGAATAAAAAAAGTTTTAGTGGCGTTTTTCCGGCTTTCCAGAAATAAGAATCTTTTTGAGTTGGACGTGATTTAATGTTCTAAATTCATCAAGAGCAGCAGTGATAACTGCTCCAAAAATAACAACAGCCCACGCCAGATACATCCAGACTAAAAGTATAGGAATAACAGCTAAAGTTCCATATAAAATCTGATATGTTGCGCTTTTTAGAATGATAAAGGTAAATGTTTGACGCAGAAAACTGAAAATAACAACCGCGACAAAAGCACCAATACAAGCGCTGGAAATGTTAACTTTTTTATTGGGTACTAAAACATAAACCAGAATTAGCATGAGCATTGTCATAAATGATGGAAGTAATAGTAAAAATGTAGGATTGTCCATCAGATTTTCCGGCATAAATTTCTGGAGTGTGTAAAAATAGCCGCGCATTGAAAAGGCTGTTCCTAATAAAAGCGGTCCTAATGTGATAACTGTCCAGTATAATGTCAGTTTTGTCGTAAAACGACGAGGACGGGTTACTTTGAAAATAAAATTCAGGCTGTTTTCAATGGTTGATAGTAACAAAATAGAAGTGATTGCTAAGCCGATAATACCGACGGTTGTAAATCTTCCTGAAGCGTTTGTCAGATCTGTAAAATATTCCATAAATTCTTGTTCGACAGTCGGGGCTAAAATGTTGGCTAAAAAACTTTGTATCGGGTCTTTCAGATTTTCAAAAACAGGAAAAGCCGAAAAAATAGAAATGATAATTACAAATAAAGGAACTATAGCTAACAGAGAGGTGTAGCTTAAAGAAGAAGCAACACGTAAAATGGTATCATTTTGAGCGCGTTTAGTGAGGAAAATGATAAAATTATATAAGCTTTTGGCTATATTCTGACACTTTGTTTGTGTGCATTTTATCCAATTAACAAAGCTATACATACCCACCTCTTAAAAAAAACAGTTTACATTAGATATAAAATTATATAAAAGTTCAAAGTAATTTCTTTTTATAATATTTTATTTAAGAATGCAAAGGAAAATATAATGATGACTAACACTCCGTTGATGGCAGGTAAAAAGGGTTTGATTATGGGTTTGGCAAACGACCATTCTATTGCTTGGGGAATTGCACAAGCTTTGAATGCTCAAGGAGCTCAACTTGCTTTTTCTTACCAAAATGAAGCTTTAGAAAAAAGAGTCAGACCATTATCAGAACAACTTGCTTTTGAGCCAACGTTAATTCAGTGTGATGTTTCAGATTCTGAGAGTTTAAAAGCTTGTTTTAAGGAATTAGGTGAAAAATGGGGTAAAATTGACTTCGTTGTTCATGCTATTGCGTTTTCTGATAAAAATGAATTAAAGGGACGTACTGTTGATACAACATTAGCTAATTTTACAAATACAATGCATATTTCTTGCTATTCCTTTTTAGAAACATGTCGCTATGCTGCTGATTATATGCCAGATGGCGGGGCATTATTAACTTTGACCTATTTAGGCGGTGAGAGAACGTTACCTAATTATAATATTATGGGTGTTGCTAAGGCAGCTCTTGATGCAGCTGTTCGTTATGCAGCGGTTGATTTGGGGCCACAAGGTATTCGGGTTAATGCTATTTCAGCAGGTCCGATTAAAACATTGGCAGCTTCAGGTATTGGTGATTTTAGAAAAATTTTGCGTTGGAATGAATTGAATGCTCCGTTGCAACGTAATGTGACACAAGAAGAGGTCGGAAATATGGCTTTGGCTTTGTTATCTCCTCTTGGTGGTGCTGTTACGGGTGAAATTCTTCATGTTGATGCCGGTTATAATGTAACAGGTATGGTTTCTATACATAATGCTCATGAATCAGGAGCTGTTTTGCAAGATTTCTAATTTGTTTACGGAAAAGACAAAACAGGGGATAATAAAAATATTATCCCCTGTTTTGTTGTCTACTATTCTTTTTTATAAATTAATAT
>CAMHFM010000125.1 GCA_946184595.1 uncultured Azospirillum sp. | reverse complement strand
AATCGTTCCAATGTTACAGTGCGGCTTGGTCCGCTCAAATTTCTCTTTTGCCATTGTTACAAAATCCTAAATTTATGTTGTTAATATTCGGTGAGGAAAAAAATTGGAGCGGGTGAGGGGAATCGAACCCCCGTCATAAGCTTGGAAGGCTTCTGCTCTACCATTGAGCTACACCCGCTTAATACTGCCCCATCCGAGAGCCCTATAAAAAATGGTGGAGGGGGATGGATTCGAACCATCGTAGACGAAAGTCGACGGATTTACAGTCCGTTGCATTTGACCGCTCTGCCACCCCTCCATAAAGAAGAGTTCCATTTCATTAGTCGCTTTTTGCAAATAAACGTATTTTTGCGCCTTTGTCAACACCTTTTTTAGATATTTCTTAATTTATTCAAGTTATCCTCAGATTTAACAGATATTTCGAGGAATATACAAATGTCGTCCTTATTTATTACAGAATCGAGCAATCCGGACACTACAAATATTGACTTAATGAGCCCGCTCGAAATTGCTCAAATTATCAATCAAGAAGATATGAAAATTGCGCAAGCCATTCATAAAATTTTACCGCAAGTAGCAAAAGCCATTGAGCTTGTCTCCAGTGCTTTTTTAAAAGGCGGACGTTTAGCTTATTTTGGAGCGGGGACAAGTGGTCGTCTTGGAATTTTAGATGCTTCAGAAATGCCCCCTACTTTCGGTGTTTCTTCAGAAATGATACAAGGATTTATTGCAGGTGGAGAACAAGCTCTCCGTCATGCTGTAGAGAATGCTGAAGATAAGGAAGAATTCGCCTTACAAGATTTGCAAAAATTCCAACCGACAGATAAAGATATTATTGTTGCTATCTCTGCTAACGGACAACCTGAATATTGTTTAACCACACTGAAAGAAGCAAAAAAAATCGGATGCACCACAATTGCTATCAGTTCAAATCCAGAAGCTAAAATTGCCCAATATGCTGATGTTTTTATCAATCCGGTTGTTGGTCCTGAAGTCATTACAGGTTCTTCTCGTATGAAATCTGGAACAGCTCAAAAAATGGTTCTTAATATGATTTCTACAGGAGCTATGATCAGAATCGGAAAAACATATAAAAATTATATGATTGATTTACAACAAACAAATAAAAAACTTGTTGAACGCGGTATTCGCTTTATTACCGAAATCTGCCATATATCTCCATCTGAAGCACAGTATTTTCTGGAAGCCAGCAATCATCGTGTTAAAACTGCTTGCGTTATGGCTATAAAAAAGTGTACAAAAGAAGAAGCGGAAAACTTACTTGCTCAACATAACGGTATTTTACGAAAGGTTATATAGATGGCAAAATTTAATCATTCGGCACCCTCCTCTTCTAAGGCTTCGGCTTTACTTCTTTACGGAAGGCATCCGGTGACTGCTGCAATTCATAATTCACGACGAAAAATTTCTGTTCTCTATGCAACTAAAGAAACAGCAGATGAAGTAAAAAAAATATGTCTTGAAGCAAAACGAGATCCTCATCTTATTAAAATTATAGAAAGAAAAGAAATTGATAAACTTCTTCCAGCAGATGCCGTTCATCAAGGTTTTGTTGCCGCTGTCAAAGAATTAGAAACATATACTTTAGAAGATATTTGCGCTTTAGCAGATACAAAACAGGATTGTCATCTTTTAATTTTAGATCAAGTAACCGATCCTCAAAATATTGGTGCCATTATTCGTTCTTGTGTTGCTTTTGATACTTTAGCTCTTATTGTTCAGGATAAAAATTCTCCAACAGAATCTGGGGCTATGGCTAAGGCTTCAGCAGGAATGATTGAGCAGCTACCGATTGTTCGGGTCACAAATTTATCACGTGCGGCCGAAATTCTTAAAGCTTCAGGTTTTTGGGTTATCGGAATGGACGGATACGCCACGACAACGATTGATAAAATTAATAAATCCGGAAAAACAGCAATTATTATGGGAAGTGAAGGCAAAGGTATGCGTAGATTAGTTGAAGAATCATGCGATACAACTGTTCGTCTTCCTATTTCTGAAAAGGTAGAAAGTTTGAATGTTGCGACAGCTGCCGCGATTACTTTATATGAACTTAACAAACGGTCATAAAATATGAAACCATTACTCAAAGTAGACTCTTTATATAAACAATTCGTCGGTATTTGTGCTGTCGATTTGGTTTCTTTTGAAGCAAAGAAAGGGGAAGTTATCGCCCTTTTAGGTCCAAATGGTGCCGGAAAATCCACCTTGATGAATATGATTGCCGGTCTTTTGACTCCTAGCGGAGGACATATTGAAATTAACGGATGTTCGATTCAAGATAATCCGGAAAAAGCTAAACAATCTCTCGGTTTTTTAGCTGAAGGCGCACCTTTATATAGCGATATGAGTGTTTATGCTTTTTTGGATTATATGGCAGATTTAAAAGGATTAAATAAATCACAAAAACAAGCTCGCCTAAATGAAGTTAAAGAAATGGCACAAATTGATGAAGTTTGGCAGATGAAAATAGAAACTTTATCCAAAGGATACCAGCGTCGTGTCGGCTTTGCTCAGAGCCTACTTTCTGATCCGGAAATTTTATTGTTAGATGAGCCGACAGATGGTCTTGATCCTAATCAAAAAGAACATATTCGAAAACTGATTAAACATCTCAGCAAAAATAAAACTATCTTGATTTCAACGCATCTTTTAGATGATGTTGCTGAAATGTGTAATCGCATTTTATTAATGTCACACGGAAAAATTATTACCGATGGTTCTTTAGATGAAACTCTCATTAAAGCTAAAGCGCTTTCTTTAGAAACCGCTTTTCGCAAATTAACAGGAGGCAGTCATGTCTAAATTATGGTCTGTTGTTAAAAATGAATTATACCGTTATTTTATCTCTCCTTTAGCCTATGTTTATTTGCTGGCTTTTCTTTTTCTAAATGCTTCTTTTACTCTTTATTTAGGACATTTTTTAGAGCGTGGTGAAGCTTGTTTAGATATTATGTTTTCTTTTATGCCATGGATTTTTCTTATCTTCATTTCCGGTATTTCAATGCGATTATGGGCTGAAGAATTTAAAACCAAAACCATTATGCAGTTATTGTCCTTACCTATTTCTTCCTCGGTGTTGGTTTGGGGTAAATTCTGTGCTGCTTGGATATTTTGTACAATTGGTTTACTTCTGACATTTCCGTTTGTTATTACTGTTAATATTTTGGGATATCCGGATAATGGGGTAATTGCCGCCGGTTATTTGAGTTGTTTTTTGCTTTCCGGGGCTATGATTGCTGTTGCTCAAACAATGTCGGCCATTACTAAAAATCAAGTTATTGCTCTCGTTTTATCAGTCATTCTCAACTTACTATTCTTTTTAAGTGGTATTGAGTATGTTCTTGGCTTTTTCAGAACTTTTTTACCGTTTGAGTTAGTTGAAAGTATTGCCAATTTAAGCTTTTTAACAAACTTTAATGACCTCTGCCAAGGACAAATCAGCGCTTACAGTATTCTGTTTTTTATCAGTGTTATTTGTATTTTTAATTTTATTACTAATACTCTTGTTCGCTTTAAAACTTCTGAGGCAACATCTTG
>CAMHFM010000124.1 GCA_946184595.1 uncultured Azospirillum sp. | reverse complement strand
ATATTGTCTGGGACATTGTATACCCAGACAGATTTTTCTGGTATTGTATCAGAAACAACTGTGCCAGTATTTCTATCCAAAGCATATGATGTAACAGATGTAGTATCTTTAGGCGCATCAGCACCTGACAGAGCAGATGAATGACGTCCTACTATATACGCCAATACAATAGCACAAAACATACATACAAACAGAATGTCATGATCTTTTTTCATAATCGTTAAATTTTAAATTTGTTAGACTTTATTTAATTATATTTAGATTTCATAATAAACCGTGCATATTATAAAAGCATAAAGGATATAATCTAAGAAAGACAAAGTCTAATCATAGAAAATCACAATTACGAAAAAGCTTATAATAATACGCATAAATCTGTATCTAAAAAATAATGATACATTATAAATATATCATATTTTTAGGTCTGAAACAATAAAAATCGCATAAACCTCTCTTTAACAAAGAAGGATTTAAATAAAAAAAAGAGGGCATAAACCCTCTTTTTTTATAGAAAACATTGTTATTAAATAGCTTGCTTAACAGCTTCAATCGCATCATGAATGTTTTCTGCATGAGGGCCACCGGCTTGAGCCATATCCGGGCGTCCGCCGCCACCTTGACCACCGAGTTTTACTGATGCAATTTTAACCAAATCAACAGCAGAATATTTAGAGGTTAAGTCTTTGGTAACACCAACAACAACCGAAGCTTTACCTTCATCATTAGATGTTGCCAAAACGACAATACCGGAACCAATGGTCGCATTAATTTCATCAATGAATGATTTCAATTCTTTCGGATGAACATTCGGAATAGCGCGTCCAATAAATTTAATTCCATTAACCGTTTCGATTTTATCTTGATTATCGGCGGCTTTGTTGGCTACAAAGTTCTTTTTAACTTCTAACAATTGAGTTTCAAGTTTTTTCTTTTCATCCAACAATAACTTAATGCGGTTTTCCAAATCGTTCGGACTTGTTTTTAACAAAGAGCTTGCGGCGTGCAATTTGTCTTCAATATCTTGAACAAATTTCTCAGCACCGATACCTGTCACACATTCAATACGACGAATACCGGCGGCAACTGCAGATTCAGAAACGATATTAAAGTATCCGATATCACCGGTTGAACAAACATGCGTTCCACCGCATAATTCACGAGAAAAACATTGTTTATCATCACCCATTGTGACTACACGAACAATTTCACCGTATTTTTCACCAAACAGAGCTGTCGCCCCTTCTTTGATAGCTTCTTCCGGTGTCATCAAAACGGTTGTAACAGGATAATTCTTACGAATAGCTTGGTTAACAATATTTTCAACCTGGCGCAATTGTTCTGCAGTAATTTGCTTCGGGTGAGAAATATCAAAACGCATTCTATCCGGACCGACAGAAGAACCTTTTTGTGCGACGTGATCGCCCAAAACATCACGTAAAGCACGATGAGCTAAGTGTGTTACCGAGTGGTTAGCACAAATTGCTTTACGATTTTCTTCTGCAACGATAAAGGTGAGGGTATCCCCGACTTTAACGCTTCCTTTAACAAGCTTACAGCAATGAACTGTCACACCATCAAGTTTCTTCTTTGTATCAGTAACTTGAATAGTTGTGTTTTCATTGATAATCATACCGATATCACCGCATTGACCGCCCATTTCACCATAAAAAGGTGTTTGGTTAGCGACTAAATAAAATTCGCCGCCAGTTTGAGAATAAGCATTTACCATCTCTTTACCAGAAACAAGAGCAGTAACTTGACCATCAGTACGTAATGTTGTGTAACCTAAAAATTCTGTTGCTCCGACTTTTTCTTGAACTTCAAACCAAACTTTTTCAGTACCTTCATCACCGCTTCCGGCCCAGTTTTTGCGTGCTTCCGCTTTTTGTCTTTCCATGGCGGCATTAAAGCCCTTAACATCAACATCAATCTTTTTAAGTTTAAGGGCATCTTGCGTTAAATCAAGAGGGAATCCGTAAGTATCATATAATTTGAAAGCTGTTTCTCCTGATAAAACTTTGGCACTGCCTAAATGAGAAATTTCTTCATCTAATATCTTCAAACCTTTATCTAAAGTTTTGATAAAACGAGATTCTTCTGTTTTAATGGTTTCTGTAATTAGAGATTGCGCGCGATATAATTCAGGATAAGCTTCACCCATTTCACGTTGCAAAGATGGAACGAGTTTATAAAGCATCGGCTCTTTAACACCGAGCATTTGAATATGACGCATAGCACGACGCATAATTCGGCGTAAAACATAACCACGTCCTTCATTAGAAGGTAAAACACCATCGGCAATTAAGAAACAGGTTGAACGCAAGTGATCGGCAATCACGTTATGAGAAGACTGTAAAGGTCCTTTCGGATCTGAATTGGCAAGATCAGCAATATCCTTAATCAGGTTACGGAATAAATCGATTTCATAGTTAGAGTGAACACCTTGCAAAATAGCAGAAATACGCTCCAAGCCCATACCTGTATCAATACATTTTTGCTTTAATTCTATACGTCTGCCGTCAGGTAAATCTTCAAATTCATCAAATACGAGATTCCAGATTTCAATCCAACGATCACCGTCTTCTTCCGGTGTTCCCGGTAATCCACCCCAAACTTCTTCCCCGTGATCAAAGAAAATCTCAGAACAATAACCGCAAGGACCGGTATCACCCATCTGCCAGAAATTATCTTTTGTCGCAATATTGATAATACGGTCTTCTGGTAAACCGGAAACTTTTTTCCAAATATTGCGAGCTACTTCATCGGTATGATAAACAGTAACGGCTAATCTGTCCTTAGGAATATCAAATTCTTTAGTCACGACTTCCCAAGCATAGTTAATAGCTTCTTCTTTGAAGTAATCACCAAAAGAGAAGTTACCGAGCATTTCGAAAAATGTATGGTGACGAACATCATAACCGACGCTGTCCAGGTCATTATGCTTACCACCGGCTCGAACAGATTTTTGGGAAGTTGTCGCTCGTTTATAGTCGCGTGTTTCGTTGCCGGTAAAAATATTTTTGAACTGAACCATACCTGAGTTGGTAAACATAAGGGTAGGGTCATTATCTGGTACCAAGGACGAAGATGGAATAATCTTATGTCCGTTTTTTTCAAAGTAGTTTAGAAACGTACTGCGAATATCTTTTAAAGTTGTAGTCATTTTTCTTCCCAAAAATAAATTATTTTTTTAACTTCACATTATTAACTTATTTTTTCGGGTCTGTCTAGATAAAATATAAAGTAAAATCTAGATATTAACAATATATCCGTTATAGTACAATTGTTTATTCAAATCATAGGAAAAAAAAGACTGAGAAATCAAAAAAATGTTCTAGAAGATAAAAAATAAAAATAGTTAAGCGTTCCTGCTATCACATTGATTTGCAAGAAAATTCGTATCATCAGAAAAACAGTATAAATCAGCCACAACATTATAATAGCCCCTAACAAGGGTTGTTTGAGATAGAAAAACAAAACACACCATAGGATTTGAATAAACAATTGCTCAGTAAATAAATGAATAGCTTTGGAACGAAGCTGATGCGGTGTAGATAAAATTCGATAAAAAGAAATC
>CAMHFM010000123.1 GCA_946184595.1 uncultured Azospirillum sp. | reverse complement strand
GTGAATATAAATTAGAAATTGTTAAAGAAGATTTGGGGCTTAGAGTTAAACAAACTCTCTGATGCTCATATTAAAGAACTATATAAAGATGAAAAAGTTGCCTTTTATAAACCGTTTTTAACACGTGTTCGCCGTTTTAAAAAATACGAGCTTTCAGAAGAAGTCGAAGAAATTTTAATGGAAAAATCCATTACCTCCTCTGACGCTTGGGTTCGGTTATATGAAGAAACTTGCTCTCGTCTTAAATTCCACATTGACGGTAAAGAATATAATGATGCTGAAATCACTAAACTTTTGTTAGATAAAGATCCTAAAGTTCGTGAAAAAGCCGGCAAAGAAATCGGACGTGTCAGCAAAGAGAATACGCCTCTGTTTACTTTAATTTATAACATGATTATCAAAGATAAAGCGATTGAAGACGTCAAACGCGGTTTCAAAACACCGGTTTCTTGTCCGAATTTAGGAGAAAATGTCAGCGATAAAGTTGTTCAGACACTGGCTGAGACTGTTCGCCAAAATTATGCCAATATTTCTCACCGCTTTTATAAATTAAAAGCCAAATGGTTAGGCGTGAAAAAAATTCAGTACTGGGACAGAAATGCGCCTTTACCATTTGCTAAAGACACCCATTATACTTGGGATGAAAGCGTTAAAATCGTTCTAAATGCTTATAAAGAATTTTCTCCGAAACTTTATAATATTGCCAAGAATTTCTTTGAAAACAATTGGATTGATGTTCCGCCACGTCAAGGAAAACGCAGTGGTGCTTTTGCCTCTGCAGCACCGGGAAAAGCTACACACCCTTATCTGTTGCTAAACTTTGTCGGCAAACAAAATGATGTTTTAACATTAGCCCACGAGTTAGGACATGGTTGCCACATGATGAGCCGCCGCGATAATGGCGAATTAAACGAAACCTCTCGTATGACAACGGAGGAAGTTGCTTCCGTATTCGGCGAGATGATGACATTCCAATCAATGGTTAAGAAAATGCCGGATAGTCCGGAAAAATTAGCCTTAATTGCCGGCAAAGTCAGTGATATGATTAACACGGCTGTTCGTCAGATTGCCTTTCATTTCTTTGAGACTAGAGCTCATGATGAACGGCGCAATGGCGAATTATCCGAAGACCGATTAGCACAAATCTGGCTTGAAGAAATGCGTGCCAGCTTAGGCAAATATGTAGAAGTCAGCGATGATAACGCCCATATTTGGAATCAAATCGGACACTTTTTCTTCCGTCCTTTCTATGTTTACGCATATTCATTTGCTGATTGCTTAGTTAACTCATTGTATCAGGTCAGCCAAGAAGGAAAAGTCAAAGATTTTCCGAACAAATACTTGGATATGCTGACAAAAACAGCCCTGATGGACTATGATAAACTGTTTAAGCCATTCGGCTTAAACCCGAATGATGCCGATTTCTGGAACAAAGGCTTGAGCCTGATTTCATCTTATATTGATGAACTGGAAAGACTGGATAAGAAATTAGGAAAACAGTTAAAAGGGTAAAAAAATACTTGATTTTATAAATCAGTATGATATTAAAAATACCGCAATATCGCTATTGCGGTATTCAAAATAGGGGTATAGCTCAGTTGGTAGAGCATCGGTCTCCAAAACCGAGTGTCGTGAGTTCGAATCTTACTGCCCCTGCCATAGAAGACGAGCCGTCCGAAAGGGCGGTTTTTCTTTTACAAAACAAGCACTTAGAAACAAAATAACAAGTTCGGATGTTACTTTTGAAAAATTGAGCCTTTTGGGAAATTTCCGAACTCACATCAATCCTGTTTTGTTCTCATTCAAGCAATAACGCTATTCCGTTTGATATTAACCATTAGGGATTTCTGCTTAGTCTCCACACCATCCAAACTCACCACAATAACCTAAAAAGCCGCACCCCGCCCCCTAATTCTGACATCCTAAAAACAGTCAGCCCAACGCCAAGACCGCCCTCTCACCTCAGCTTGTCTCTTCTTTTAAATGATGATTTTTTGTTATTTAAGTGTTCAATCCGCCTTTACACGCGACTACCACTGTATGACCCTCAGTTTTAGTACTTTTTGAAGTGATAAGTTGAGATTTAAACATTGCTTTGTTGTACATTGTTTCAAAATTATGCGTCAAAAGTCAAAAGAAAAAATCAGTTAAGTCATTGTAATTTATATGTATGTGTTGTTTTTTTATTTTACTATTATTATAAAAAAAAATATTTACCAATATAAAAACAACTGGCACAAAAAAAACTCAAAAAGCATCTCCCATCTCTTTTACAATCACCAAAGCATCAAACCGACAGTTTTTGTCAATATCTGCAATATTCTCTATAATAAGTTGTATGATTTGCATATTCATATTAGCGCAGTTGCAAACTGATTTCTAAAAAAAATTACGTTTTAAGTCATTGTTTTATAATAAAAAACAAAAAAAAGTTTAAAAAAATTCAAAAGTAGAAAAATTTTTAACAGTTCTATATAGGGTAGAGACTTTTCTCTCTACATTGTTTTAACAGTCGCAAAGACTCAGGTCAAAAGTTTTTATTTCTTACGCTGTCATTATCGAAAAAGCAACAGCGCAAGAAATTCAAAAGTAATCTGGGCATAACAGGATAAGTTTTCGATAATGAATCCTCAGAAGTTATGCCTTACCCAGA
The DNA here is from genome assembly GCA_946184595.1 of uncultured Azospirillum sp. Lineage (GTDB taxonomy): Bacteria > Pseudomonadota > Alphaproteobacteria > RF32 > CAG-239 > Scatocola. The sequence continues at coordinate 944 of CAMHFM010000123.1, read as the reverse complement.
TGGCGTTTGATGACTTCTGAGGATTTGCTTTATTTATAAAGAGGAAATTCCCATGGTTACTTTTAAGGTTACTGTAACGCACGAAAATGAAACCGCTATTGCTTTTCATTGTGCAAAAAATAATATTGAATTTAATACGGCTAACGCTTTTGACATCGTGATTGATACTTTCAAAAAGGCACCAATCACTTACAAAACCTTCAATCCAGAATCTGGGGAAGAAGTTATACATGATGTTACAGAACGCGTTGCCCGTACGATTGAATGCCACCCCAGAACGGTGGAACGAATTGCTGAAAAAGCGAAATTGGCAAAAAAAGAGCTTGAACAAAAAACTTATGAAAAAAACATCAAAAAAGCAGAAATAAGCAGCGTTCCCGATATTGATACGCTTATTGATAATTTGTACCGCTTAAATGTTGTAGATGGGAATAGTTATTTAGCGTTAATCTGCTTTTTAATGCAACTTAAATACACCAGAAATCGTGATATTGGCGAAAACGATAAGACCTGTGTTTTCTTTAATGGTATAGCACGAAACGGAAAATCAGCAACTGCAAAAGCAATCTGTGATGTGGAAGTTCAATATGGAAAAGTTTTTAAGGCTCAATCAGGAAAATTATTAGAATCTCCCCATGAAGAACAAGTATGGGGAAGTCATGTCAACTATTTTGATGAAGTTAAACCTACCGACATTGATCGAGAATTGTTACTAAACATCGTAAATGGCGGAGAAATTGAAGTTAACCCTAAAAACAAACCTCATTACAATCAATACGTTAACACCAACAATATCTTTACATCTAATGATCAGATTAACTTGATGCAAAGGCGTGTTTCCATTATCAAATTTGGCAATCGTTTAAATGGAAGGCCGCTCGGTGAAGGAACATTAAAAAAAGTCATAGAAAAAATTATGGATTCTCTTCCTTCTTTTGACCATT
>CAMHFM010000122.1 GCA_946184595.1 uncultured Azospirillum sp. | reverse complement strand
GACAGGTTCTTATGTGCCTCAGGACCGTGCCCCCTATTTCGTGACTTCTAAAGAATTTACCATGTATGTGGGCGATCAAATTACGGCAAAAATTAGACGGCAGGCGGAAAACTCACTTTAGCAGATGTTTCTCTTGCAAATGATATTGCAATTTCAGGAGAAGGTCAGACAATTATTCGTAACGGATCTCAATTTAATTTGGCTTCAAATACTCTGAGAACAGACAATGAGGTTGTTTTTGAGGATGGTCAGGCACAAACAACAATCGGTATAGTGATTAATAAAGTTTCCGGCGATGGAAATTATGAAGGCGGAAAAATCATTCAAGAAAATTCGGATTCTGTTGATGTCAACGGAGCGGATTTGAAGATTGCATTTAATTCGGATATCTTATCGGAGCAAGGGTCATCAATTGAGAACCTCAACCTTTCTGCATTTGAAGGGATAGGTGATGTTTCCACAACCGGAACTTATGAAATAAAGAAGAACAGTGAAGGAAAGTATGTTGTGACCAACAAGGCTAATTATGCAGATACATCGGCGGTGAGTGTCGGTGGCTCTGTAAGCAACCAAAAAACAGCCGAGGCTTGGAATAATGCAAAAGGGTTGAGTCGAGATGCTGTAGAAGGAGCTATGCAAAAAGCCTTGAATATCGCTTCCAGAGAAAATCCTGTCCAGTATGCAAAAGCTTTGACCGATTTGGCGCCGACCAATACGGCTGTTCATATGGGCGTGACACAAGATTTCAATAATCAGGTTGCGCAAGAAGTTTCTGATCGTTTGTCTTCGGGAATGAGCTCGGGTGATGCTTATGAGAACGGCGGCGTGTGGGTACAAACTTTGTACAATCGTTCTAAACAAAATGAAACACGTCAAACCCCCGGATTCAAGAGCCACACCGTAGGGGTCGCTATGGGATTTGATGGAAGCATAAACAGTAAGACAACGGTGGGTGTCGGCTACGCTTATGGTAAGTCAGACATTGATTCCGGCGGGCGAGATACTGATGTTAAAAGCCATAACTTCTTTGTGTACGGTAAGTATAAGCCGTCCCAATGGTTTGTTAAAGGTATGGCTAACTATGGTACGGCAAAATATGATGAAAAAGCGAATATAATGGGTTATGCCAACAAGGGTAAATATGATGTCGATAACTATGGTTTCAGAACATCTGTCGGATATGATTTTGCAAACGGAATTACACCGGAAGCCGGTTTAAGATATACGCATATCAAACAAGATGACTATACTGATACAATGCATCAGCATATCAGATCTGATGATATAGATATCATGACAGCTGTTGCCGGTGTTAATTATGTGCACAAAATTGCAAAGGATGACTTTGTGTTTACGCCGTCAATTCACTTGGCTGCGACGTATGATTTGACAAGTGATGACAGTAATGCCGTTGTTGGTGTCGGAAACACGATTTATCGTGTTAAGGGAGATAAGCTCAATCGTCTTGGCTTTGAAACAGGACTCAATGCCGCAGTTGATATTGATGATTGGACACTGTCTGCGGAATATGATTTAGGCTTGAGAGAAGATTATACCAGCCATACGGGAATGTTAAAAGCTAAGTATAACTTCTAATAAGAATAAGGGTCACTGCTTAAAAAGAAGAATCGCCAAATATGGCGATTCTTCTTTTTGCTATGTGGTAGAGAATGAGCTTAATAGGATACTCCCATTTCCCGTCATGCCGGACTTGATCCGGTATCCAATATTAAAGGTAGCTCTATTGAATGTTTGCCTCAGGTGTTAAATATCGGAGTGACTGTGGGGTGGCAGGATTGGGTACTCCCGCAAGCGGGTCCTCCTCGCGTCGTAAGGTTCAAACTTCGCTATTAAAGCTCGTTTTCACCAACTATCCGCTCCGAACCAGGTAGGTCCTTTCCTCGACACACAATCCAACAAAAAAACCGCCATAAAAGGCGGTTTCTTTTGTTGGCTGGGGTGGCAGGATAGACCTCAACATTGCGTTGCAATGCTCGGTCCTTCGCACTCATCGGCTAAAGCCGACCGCGATACTCCCGTCTCGCTTTCGCTTGTCGTCGAACCTACTTTCTCGTAGCTTCACATCCGCCGTCCAACCCAACAAAAAAAAGCCTCCGCAAGGGAGGCCTTTTGTTGTTGGCTGGGGTGGCAGGATTCGAACCTACGAATGTCGGCACCAAAAGCCGATGCCTTACCACTTGGCGACACCCCAATCAGTCAACAGAGGTATATTTAGCCTAAAACTTTTTATTTTGCAACAATTATTTTTCAGCTTGTGTTGTTTTTTTATATTTTACGTATGCCGCAAAATTACAATAGATAACGGCAATTTCGATTAAGCCTGCCCAATTTTTGATACAAATCTGATAAGCTAAATAAAAAATGCTGTTTATCCCGCCGAGAAACCTCATTTTTTGCGGAGAAAGCCACCAGACACATAACAGGTTAAGGCTGGCATTGATGAAAACCAAAATAGAGGATACCCCCTCAAAAGCCATAAACAAAACGACAACGATATACAATACCTGAAATAACAAATAAACAGGCATCCATCGTTGGTTATATTTTTCCTTGATATTCGCAACAATCAGCAGGAAAAAGGTGATGATAAAAGAATACGCCCCGCTTAAAGAACCTAAGCAATATAGTCCGAGAATGGTGAAAATTTTTGCAACTAAATCAAGAAATAACATCATTTGCTTGGTTTTAACAAAGCGACTGATGCAATAACAAATATAATTGATAACAGTGAAAAAATAGCCGAACAAAATCATGTATTATACGCTTTTTTTAGCTTTTTGCCGTTTATAGTTTGCGGAAACCTGAAGATGCTTTTTCTTTTCTTCTTTTGCTTTGAGAATATCCAAATCCCGCTCTGTTGCAATTTTATCAAGAATAGTTTTGACGACAATATCAATCTCTTTATTTTCACTGTAATCGGCGGGCAGGGCAAAATTAACGCGATTATCAATTAAAAGCTTCATGGCTTTCCTTTTAGCGCGGCTATGAGGCGGATAGACAGCAATCGCATTGCCGCCACGAGTTTTCGTGAGTTTCATGGATGGAATATCTGTCATTCCGTCTCCAAAATAAATCATTTGCTTAAAGGGAATACGTCGTTCTTCATCGGGGGTATATTCATTAACGGCAATATCGTCATTTTTTCCTAAACCTTTGTTGATTTTAGAAAGAAATTGCGTTTTGATACTATAGTTAACAACGCGAGCCGGCCAAACAGGTTCTCCATCTTTCCCATAAGCATAAGAACAAGCAAAAACATCTTTAAAATACTTACGAATAGCTGTTCCTTCGACAATCTCTTCATAGCCGGAAGATATAATGTAGTGCTCAATATCTAATCCTAAAGCGTGACCATAATTGTTAATTCGTTCAAACCAAGTTAGAACTCCCTCATAATACTCAATGTTCTTTCCGAATTTTTGAAGCATTTTTCGAGAAATAGAAACACTTTTTTCTTTTGCCATTTTCATAAAATAATACATAGTACCGGTAATTTGATCGGCATTATTATTGGCAGACCAAAGATTCGCTTTTTTCCAAAAGGTGTCCGGTTTCATTCCTAAAGATTGAATAAGCCCGAAAGACTGCATGTAATCCACGCTTAAAGTTTCATCAAAGTCATAGATTA
>CAMHFM010000121.1 GCA_946184595.1 uncultured Azospirillum sp. | reverse complement strand
AGCCTTTTTCATCGTCATAATACGAATGGTATGACATCTGCATATCGAAAGGCAGGGAATTTTTTATGTAACGATAATTAATATCAAAAGTTCTATGATTATAGTTTGCTTCTTCAGGGGATAACCAAAGCCCTAAATTAATATCATAATCATACCCGGCTTGTGACGGGATAAATACTTTTGCGGCAGGAGCTTTATAATATGTTTCTAATTCGCCTTCTTTAATATGGGCGTTAGCAAAATATGTTTTCTTTCCTAAAAACTCCGGCGGACCTTTTACTGTTTCCGTATAATAACTAAATCTAACATCAGTTTCATCACTCGGTGTCAAACGTTTAATTTTGAAAATGGGATATATAACGGCACGATGACGCTCCAATTTTTCATCATAATAGCAATAACCTTCATAGCCATTAATACTGATTTGAAAAGTTTCTTTGTAATTGACGTACTGAGACAAATAAGATTGATCTCGTAAAATCTGCACTTGCGGACAAACATCGCTTTGCATATTTCGACCAAACCATCCACCTTCACAGCCACTCAATATTATTGTTAATAAGATAACTAATCGTTTCATTATTTTATTCCTTTTCAAACAAAGCAACCAGTTCTGTGTGTTTAGAATAAACGAACTGATCAATCATTGTTACTTCTTTTAGGACATATCCACCGGATATTAATGTATTTGCATCATTAACAAATGTGTATGGATTACACGATACAGCAACGACAATAGGAACTTTTGACTTTGCCAATTGCGCCGTTTGGGCGGCAGCCCCAGCACGCGGCGGATCAAACACGACAATATCCAGTTTTGATAATTCTTCCGTGTCCAGAGGATATTTAAATAAATTTTTTGCTTCTATTTGTATGTTCATTAATTGATTTTTATTAACCGAGTGCCTAAAACCTTCTAAAAGGGCTGCTGACAAATCCACCGCCAAAATCTGATTACCTTTTATCTGAGCTAAAGGATATGTAAAAGTTCCCACACCGCAGAATAAATCTGCGATTTTTCCTTTTCTATCGCCGATGTAATTGAGTACACAGTTTATCAGCGCCTGCTCTCCGGCTTGGGATGCCTGTAAAAATGTTCCAGCCGGAATATAAACATCAACGCCACTGTTTTTAATCAACGGGCGTGATTTTTCGATGATTGTCTCAACATTTGTTGTTTTTGATTTTTGCCAGGAAACACGAATAATATCGGGACATTGATTGATTTGTTCGCAAATTATCATTCGATGATTTAATTCCGGCTCAAATGGAACGCTTATTAATATATCAATTCCGTTATCTGCTTCGCAACATGCAACTTCCCCCTCATTGATATATTGAGAGATAAATTTTTTTCCTTTTTTTACAGAAAAAGATTCTACACAGAGGCCCTCTATAAGAATTCTGATATTTTTAAGATTATTGTTGAGCTTATCTGTTAGTAATGCACATTCTGAACAATCTATAATTTCGTGGCTCTGTGAGACATTGAATCCCATTTTCAGGTGTTTTTTGCTATAATTAAAAGCCATCGATGCACGACGCCGCGTTCCTTCTGGAATATAAATTGATTCTCCAAAAATGATTTCTTTTTGCTCAATATGGCTGAGAATTTTACGGGCGGTACTTTCTTTGTACGCCTTATATTGCTCATCATTTAAATTTCTTAAAACACACCCGCCGCAATTTTCAGATAATTGGCAAATTCTCATTTATGGATATCCTCCGGATTTGGAAGAATACCTCCCAAAAGAGAAATTTCTATATTATTACTTTTTGAAAATGCCGGATGAATATTTTCTTCATCTTTTTCATTCTTTTCTGTTTCCGGCTGTTCCGGCATTTTATCGCCTTGATAAATCTCGCAACGATTACGTCCACCTTCTTTCGCCTTATAAAGAGCATCATCAGACATTTTGATCAACTTATTTAAGTCTTGCGTTTCTTGTGATGACGCAATACCGATACTTACCGTAAATTTAATCTCTTCATTTGCATCTGAATAAACGATTATTTCTGATATTGCTTCGCGGAGACGATCTGCAACCAATTTCGCTTCTTGCGCATTACTTTTATTTAAATAAACAACAAATTCTTCTCCACCGTAACGGGCGACAATATCATTCTCCCGTAAAGCTTTTTCAGCGGTTTGAGCTAATGCGATTAAAACTTTATCTCCGATTTTATGGCCATATGTATCATTGACATTTTTAAAGTGGTCTGCATCAATCATGAAAACACTAAATTCGTCTTCCGGATGTTGTGCTATACGACGATTAACTTCCTCTTCAAAAAAACGACGATTATATAAAGAAGTCAATGGATCTCTTGTTGCCTGATTTTGCAATATATCTTCACGCTTTTTTCTATCCGTTATATCTTGGAATGCAGCATATAAAGCCGGATTATAATCATAATCAATTATATTGGCTGATGTCGACAACCAAAAAGGCGTCGTGCTTTCTGGCGCTTTGACTAAGATTTCAAAGTCTTGAATAACTTGTTCTCGTTCTAAATGAGCATTTAACAGACGACGATTATCTGCATCAACAAAAAAGTCACGGAATCGATAATTATGAATATCTTTACTTTTCAATCCAAATAACTTTAAAAAATTATCATTTGCAGACAAAATAGAATCGTCACTCAAACGTGCGATAACAATCGGAAAAGGAGAAAGTTTTACCATTTCTTTAATTCGGATATCATACTTATTCAATTTTTGATTTAATTTATCCAAAGTATCTTCTTGTGTATCTACAATTAATAATAACAATGTCATTCCCAAACCGACATAACCTATAATTCCGGTATACCATGGCTGTGAAATAAAATTTTCTTCATTAGAAATATGAATAGCAAGGCTCGCCGTTATTATACCCGTTATGATACATCCTAAAAGCGCTCCAGACTTATGTCGGCGGAAACATTTGGTAAAAAAGGCAGCAGCAAGATATGCAAAACCTATTGCAGGGAATAAATTGTGAAAGACATTAATTGCCGTTCCATTTGATGAAATGATATTAAAATAAATAATACATATGCATCCTATAAAAGTAGCAATTCCTACAATTTTATTACTTTCGGATTGATCCAACATTGTTTTTGTTGCTGTTGTTGCCAACAATATCATAATCAACAAGCGCATTAACAGAGAAACACTCATCAAAATTTTCAAAGAAACATTGGCGCTTATCTGTTCCATATTATATTCAAACCATACTGTTACAAAATCTATAATCAGCGCCGTAATAAGATATCCAGCTCCTTTGATATAGCCAGTTTTTGATTGATTGATATAGAAAAATATTCCGCAAATTATAAAAAAGACTAATGTCGCTATTATACTTTGCAAATATCCTGTTTCTGTAAAAATTATTAGACTATTCATATTTTAAGCACCTTTTAATTTTATTAATATATGTACAGCATATACAGATATTATTAAAATAGCTTGAATATTATATAGTTTATTTTAATATTGTTGATAAGTTTTATTGAAAATAAGGAAACAAAATATGAATTATAATGCCCCAGATCATTTTAGTTATCAATTTATGCTTAATATCTCAAAGACGCCAACTAAGTGTGCTGACAGAATTTCTTTGAAGTTACTTTTTCCTGGATTAATTGCTGCTTTGTTTTTGATTATGCTTGGCTGTTACGAATTGTTAAATGGAGCAAGACCAGAAAATGA
>CAMHFM010000120.1 GCA_946184595.1 uncultured Azospirillum sp. | reverse complement strand
TTTTTGAACACTCAGAAGCTTGTAAAGATTTTTGAGAAACCTTATGTTTACTCAACATTTCTTCAGGAAGATAAATTCGATTTAGTATAGTTACATCTTGATGTAAATCTTGTATATGATTTGTTAATTGCAAAACAGAACATAAAGCAGCCGCTGGTAAATAAGTGGAAGGATTTTCGTTAAATAATGCCAGCATAAAACGCCCAACTGGTTCTGCAGAATAGCGGCAATAATCCAATAACTGAGCCCATGTTTTATATGGGATATTTTGAGCATCTTGACGAAAAGCAATTAATAAATCCGTCACTAAGGAAAAATCTAATTTTTCAGAGAGAAAATCTTGGCGTAGTACCTTTGCACAAGCTAATTTTTCTTTTCCAAATAAAGCTTGCTCGGCTTGATGTAATTGTTTTAATTTCTCTTCAGGAGACAATGTTGAATTGTCTGCGATATCATCGCAATAGCGTGCAAAATTATAATAATGTGTAATGATTTTCCTGTAAGCACGAGGAAATAGAAGGCTGGCAACGGGAAAATTTTCTTGAGATTGTGTTTTCATGCTGCAATTTCTTTCAACCAGGGTTGAATATCGGTTAAAGCACGGTGACAGTAAGCTGTTTTTCTATCCATACCCTTAATCTTTTTGAACTTTCCATTAGCCGTAATTTCTCCTTGAATAGTTGGAAAAATTCCGAAATTAATATTCATCGGCTGGAAATTTTCAATATTTGTATCATCCGTAATATGGGTGAGCATAGAACCAAAAGCTGTTGTCTTTGGAGGCAAAACAGCCGCAACCGAAAGAGCTTCGCAAGCAGCAAAATAGCCCGCTAATAAACCAACAGCCGCACTTTCTATGTAGCCTTCACACCCTGTGATTTGCCCAGCAAAGCGAATGTTAGGTTGTTCTCTCAAACGTAAAAATTTATCAAGTAAAACAGGTGATTTAATAAAAGTATTTTTGTGAATACCCCCAAAACGAGCGAATTCAGCATTTTCAAGTCCAGGAATCATTTGAAAAACTTGCTTTTGGGCGCCATATTTCATTTTAGTTTGAAATCCGACGATATTTCTCAAAGTGTCTTCTTTATTATCTTGTCTTAATTGGACAACTGCATAAGGTTTCACAGAACTATGAGGATTCGTAAGACCAACAGGTTTCATAGGACCGAAAACAAGCGTTTCTGTTCCTCTTTCTGCCATAACTTCTATTGGTAGGCAACCATCAAAATAATGAACTTGCTCCCAATCGTGAAATTCAGCTTTTTCAGCCGATAACAAGGCTTCAACAAAAGCATAATACTGCTCTTGAGACAAAGGACAATTGATATAATCATATTTGTCACCTTTATCATAGCGAGACTGAAACCATGCCTTTGTAAAATCTATACTGTCTTTATAGACAACAGGAGCAATCGCATCATAAAAAGAAAAAGACTGTCCTCCGATTTTTTCTAAAATAGAAGAGCATAAGCTTTCGCTGGTTAAAGGACCTGTCGCAATAATATATAATTCATCAGAATGAGATGGAAGACATGTTATTTCTTCGTTAATAGTAGTTATCAAAGGATGATTTTTAAGTTTTGCCGTGACAAGCTCTGAAAATAAATTTCTATCGACTGCTAATGCCCCGCCGGCAGGAACTTTGGCTTCATCAGCACATTGTATGATTAAAGATTCTGCAAGACGCATTTCCTGATGCATTAAACCGACAGCATTATGTTCAAAATCGTCAGAACGTAGCGAATTTGAGCAAACTAATTCTGCAAAGTTTTGATTTTTATGCGCTGCAGAATACTTAAGAGGCTTCATTTCATGAATAATAACCTGTATACCGCGTTTGGCAATTTGCCAAGCAGCTTCAGATCCGGCCAGTCCAGCCCCAATAATGTGAACAACTTTCTGCATCATAAGCCTATTTATAAACAGATTCGTAAAAAAGTAAATAATAAAACAGCTTGATAACCTGAGGTTAATATTTGCTTTAGATATAAAAACAAATATAATGATGTCAAAGTTTACTAATTGCGATTCTTTAAGAATGAAAAAAATAACAATAGTCATAAGCGTTTTAAGTCTGATATTGTTCTGCAGTACTGTCAAAGCAGAGGATGATTTGCCTGCTATCGGTTTGACACCGCCACCGCCGCCATCAGAATTACCTGCAGAAATGATTTCTGAGTCTGCTTCTGAGCCGGCTCCTGAAGTTGTTGTTAAAAAAGAAACTTCTTTAACAGATAACATAAAAGATAATGCAGAAGCTTTGGGTAAAGCGGATGATGCTATTATTGATGTGTCCTCATCTGTCGGAGATAATCTTGTAGATAAAATTGCCAATATTGAAAAAGGTGGTATTAAAGCCGCTAAATCAGCAGGTGAAACGCTCTCAGAAATGATAAACAGCAAAAAAGAAGAGAGTAAGCAAGAAGTCCAGAAAGCAATGGCTGTTAAACGTTCAAATGCGTCTGTTTTTGATATTTCAGGGGCGATGCTGAGAATGAATCCGGCTCAAATTGAAGCAGCATTAACACGTCGCGGATATAAAAAGACCGTCGAAAAACAAGATATTCCTAATTTTATTCGTTGGCGAAATGAAGAAAAATGTCGAGCACAAGGTGTGGTAGGATATGAAAGATTAGCAAGTTGCGTGACACAAATGGCTAAAAAAGATAATCATCAGTTTATAGAAAGAGTTTTTTATTCCAAATATGATACCCAAGAAGATATGGAAATTCGGTTTACAAGTAATTTTACAAAAAATAAAGCGTATTATTTGTCTTATAAAAGTAATGTTCTGACGAATATTCGTGGTAATTCTCAAAAAGAATTTTATTTACGTAATATAAAAGTATATGACTTTTGGAAAAGAATTAATCAAAAGTATGGTGTACCGGATAATAAAGAAAATGTTATTTGGGGATTAGGTGGTAATAAACCTTATCTGCAAGCCGGAACAGGGAAATTACGTTTGGAAGATCCGACTCTAAGAGACCTGGATTATACGAGAATGTCTCGAGAAGATCGACGATTTATGAATACCGGACTTTATAATTTTTAGGATAAAACGAATGCAAGAAGACAATATTACAGAACTTGTTTGTACCCGAATTAGTCATGATGTTATAGGAAATATTGGGGCAGTTGCAAATGCTGTAGAGCTTTTAGAAGAAGGGGATATGGATTTTATTGACGATATTCGTTCTATTTTAAAAGTGAGTTCAAAAGTTCTTACTTCAAGACTAAAATTTTTCAGAATGGCATTTGGTCTGTCTAATAGTAATTTGAATGATATAAATATGGTTGAGGAAACAGCTAAAGCTTATTTGGAAACAATAGGAAACGCCTCATATCCGATAACATTGGATTTAGAACTTCATACAACTGCTTATACACGCATCGCTTTATTGGTTATTATGATTCTAGCGGATGTTTTGGTAAGAGGAGGGCATATTGAAGTCAGGGAAGTCGATTCCCGTTTGGCTGCAATTATTCATAGTGATTTTCCGGCTTCAGAAGAAAAAATAAAAAATATCAAAAATATTTTGCAAGGAGGTGCTTTTGAAAACCAAGCACAATATGCACCTGTTGTTTATTTGCAAAATGTATTGAATAATGTTAAAAAAATAAATATGATTGAAGAAAATACATTTGGGTTAATAATTGGATAAAGGAAAAGCAATGGCAAGCTGTTTAATAGCAGATGATTCGAAGATTATTCGTTTATTGTTATCGAAAATTATATCAAACTTAGGCTTT